>JASLLE010000071.1 GCA_030747175.1 Dehalococcoidia bacterium
CGGGCGATAAACAGCTCGTTCGCATGACATGGACCTCGGAAAAGATCGAGTCCACGTACCGGGGCGGAAGGGAGAATCCTGCGGAGTACACAGCCATGATGGCGTTACGAAATGAGCTAACGACCGATACGTGGATCGAGTTCAACGAGTTGATGAACGACGACAAGATGGTGGACGCCTAGGGAGCGGCTCCCCCGGGTGTCACGAGACCGGCCCCAAGACAATCTTTTTAAGTGAGATAGCGGAGGGTATATGTACGAACTACGCAGGACTTACGTGACGCTGCCGGGCAAGGAGAGGCTCGTCGCGTCGCTTCTCCAGAAAGCGGGCCAGTTGTTGGTGGACGCCGGACAGCGCGATCCGTTCCACGTCTCGTTCAGCAGCGGGACCACCCCGGGCCAGAAAGGGCGCGTCTACATGACGTGGACCGCAGAGACGATCGAATCGACGATGCGCGGCGGACTCAAGAAACCGGACGGCTATCGAGACCTGTTCATAGAGCGCGACCCGCACTGCACCGATACCTGGATCGAGTTCAACGAGTTGATGAACGACGACAAGATGGTCGACGCGTAAGGCTGGTGATTTTCGGGGAAGCCTTTCCCTCACCGTGATCCTCTCCCGCTGGGAGAGGGGAATGATTATGAAAGATGACGGAGAACCTATGTACGAACTACGAAGGACTTACGTGACGCTGCCCGGCAAAGAGAGGCTCGTGGCCTCGATCCTCCAGAGGGCGGGAACGATGCTTGTGGACGCCGGTTTGCGTGAACCCTTTCACGTCTCGTTCAACGGCGGCACATGCCCGGGCGAGAAGCAGCAGGTCCACATGACGTGGACGGCCGAGAAGATCGAATCACCGATGCGCGCCGGAAACCAGAACCCACCCGGTTACGGGGATTTCATTGCGGAGCGAGACCAGTACACGACGGACACCTGGCTCGAGATCAACGAGCTGATGAACGACGACAAGATGGTGGACGGTTAGGGTCTTTGTGAGGGCGTGCCGCCGGAGATAACCACCCCCTGACCCCCTCCTGCATCAGGAGGGGGCATTCAAGAAACCTACACACCGGGAAAGAGGAGGTTGGAGGTGGGGCGCGTAGTACGTCTACCTCGTCCTTGACGACCGCCCGCGTCCGGCTACAGTAGCCACCGCTGCAACAAACCGCACACGACAGGAACGCACATGCCCGGCTCCATCACCGACGCAGACCTCAAGGCCGCCCTTCCCGACGTTACATCACAGCTCTCGTTCGCCGGCCTCGACGACCCGATCACGATCCATCGCGATGAGTGGGGTATCCCGCACATCCAGGCGGAGTCTGAGCACGACGTTTTTTTCGCCCAGGGATTTGCAACGGCACAGGATCGCCTGTGGCACATGGACTACGACCGCCACCAGGCGCTGGGCCGATGGGCTGAGTGGGCCGGCCCGTCCGCGCTCCAGGCGGACCGATTGATGCGGCGGCTAAGTCTTGAAAGGGCGGCGAAAGCGGATCTTGCGGCTTCGCGACCGGACGCTCAGGCGATGGTGCAGGCGCTGACGGACGGCATCAACGCTTTCATCGATACCACCGGGACGCTGCCCATCGAGTACACGCTTCTGGGGGAGACGCCGGAACGGTGGGAGCCCTGGCACTCGTTCGCCGTCTACAAGGTGCGCAACATGCTGATGGGCACCTTTGACATGAAGTTGTGGCGCGCCCGGATCACCAACGCGCTCGGCCCGGAGCATGCGGCGCGATTGTTCCGTGGCTACCCGCTCAATCACCTTGTCACCACTCCCCCGGGCGTAGAGCACACGGGAGCGCGCTACGACCCGTACGAAGAACTCGCGGAGTCGTGGCAGCAGCTAAACCAGATCGGCGAGATCGACAACGGCAGCAACTCGTGGGTAGTTAGCGGCAAGTGGACCGAGTCCGGACAGCCGCTCGTCGCGGGAGACTCTCATAGAGGGCTGGATACCCCCAGCGTTTACTACCAGATACACATGACCTGCCCGGACTGGTCCGTGTCCGGCTACTCGGTCCCCGGAGTGCCGGGCGCGCCGCACTTCAGCCACACGGAGCATGTCGGCTTCGGGATGACGCACGGCAACGCGGATTACCAGGACCTGTTTATTGAGCATTTCCGCGAGGCGGCCGGGGGACTCGAGTACGAGTACCACGGCGGCTGGTACCCGGCGGACGTGCGGACCGAGACACTTGGCTCTCGCGGTCACGAAGCTATCGAGATAGAGGTCGTGATAACCCGGCACGGCCGGATCGTCGCCGGAAACCCTCGGGAGGGTATCGGACTCGCCTTCAGCCACACGGGGACGAACGGATCGACCAAGTGGATGGACGCGGTACTCGACATCCTGCGTGCCGGCGACGCCGACGAGCTGGAGCAGGCGGTCAAGGAGTGGACGGAGCCGGTCAACAACTACATGTACTGCGATACCAAAGGGAACTTTGGATATCGATTGCGGGGCCGAATCCCCGTCCGTGACGTCGCCAACACGTGGGCGCCTGTGGACGGAGCATCGGGCCTGTACGAGTGGGAGCGGGAGATTCCGTGGGAGGAGTTACCGCATATTCGCAACCCCGAAGTGGGCTATGCCGTCACCTGTAACCAGAAGGTGACCACGGACGAATACCCGTATCACATCAACCACTTCTTCGCGAACGAGTGGCGCGCCCGCCGCATCACTAACCGGATCAAAGCCGTACCAAAAGGCGAGATGAATGTCGAGTCCATGGGCGCAATCCACGGCGACCGTATCTCGATCCCGGCGACATGGGTCGCGGAACGGGTTGCGTCGCTCAGTTTTGACGATCCCCGGGCGCGTGAAGCGCAGGCATTACTGGCGAGCTGGGACGGCGAGATGGGGCGGGACGATGTTGAGCCGCTCATCGCCGCGGAGGTGATGTCGCAGATCCAGTGGGAGATCGCCACCCACCTGTTCGGCCCGATGGTGGATGAGGTGCTCGCTGGTTCTGGTCGCGGCGGCCCATCGCACTGGGGTGAGCTGGTGTCTCACGTATGGGAGAGCCTGAAAGTTGACGACGACGAGTTCCTGCCACCGGATCGGACCTGGGACGAGGTTCTGGCGGACGCATTGGCCGGAGCGGTGGATGAACTGACCGGGACGCTTGGCGCGGACATGTCGGCGTGGGTCTGGGGGAAGGTGCACCACACGAACCCGGTACATCCGCTTTCGGCTGTATTTCCTGAGACCGACGGTGCGCTCAACCCACCACAGATCCCCATGGGCGGCGGCATCGATACACCGCAGGCGGGCAGCTTCTCGCAGGGCAACAAGTACGTGATCACCGGACTATCGGTGAACCGCTACATTCACGACCCGTCCGACTGGAAGAATTCGAAATGGGTTTCACCGCTCGGCGCTTCCGGCCATCCGGGAAGCCCGCATTATGCTGACCAGGCGCCGATCTGGGGCGAGGTGGACTACGTTCCACAACTCTGGGACTGGGACGAAATCAAGGCACGAGCGGAGACGACCCAGGAGTTGAAACCCGCCTGAAATGCTACGTTCAACCAAACGTAACATTTCGCCCCTAAAGTAAACGGATCTGGGGTACAATATAGGTGAGGGCGAAAAGGGATTCTCCCCCACAAACGGGATGCTTAAAAAGGAGGAACGGAGTGTGAGCAATTCAGACCTCGTCGCGTTGCCTCCGACGAACCGTACTTGAGAAAAGCAGCAGGGCCAGGTTCCACGGTTTAACCGGTGGAACGGCCGCACGGTAGCCATCCCGAACAGCATTGAGGTTCGCCGCACAGGCATCGCGACGCCGTCCGTGAGTCGACGGACGAGAGCGATGCGCCGGACGCGTACGTGAGCGTGGATCTGGCGTCGGCAGCGAGCGGGCCGGGGCGCCCATCACGGGCCCCACTAGAACGGGCATTGGGGCTCCCCGGGGGATTCGTTGGCATTACGAATACCGCTCCCGCGCGTGACGGCTGAGACCGGCACGCAGAGTTTGAGAGGGGAGGCACGTCGGTGTTCACAACCGGTAAGGTACGTGTCTTCGTATGGACCCACAGGTGGTTCGAGCCCATTACTGGACCCGGGCGAGGTGGTCTGCGGTGAGGAACGGGATGTCGTTACGCCGTCGATGCCCCCCGGTGCCGGGTCTCATAGAACCTCCGGGATTCGCGAGTAAAGGACCTCCAGGGTTAAGGTGACCGTCCCCGGGCATCTGGCCTCGCGACGGCAGCCCCTCCGGTCACAAGACCGGGAAGCGGATCCCTGAGGATAACGGGTTGGGCGCGAAGATGAAGGATGGGCCGGGCGTACTCGTCCGGCCCTGATTTTTTGTCTCATTCCTTCAGACTGAACGGTGGATACCTGTTCGTGATGAGTGTTGTTATTACCACCGATCTCGGCGCCCCCTCCTTTGTCTACAACGTCCGTTGGAAGTACACGCAGGGATCGGGCTTGCTCCGCCCGACCGGGTGCACGTAACGGAACTGATACCGGAGCCGTGTCCTGAGGCTTTCGGCCGCGGCCTGAGGCTCTCGAAGGGCCGGGATGCGCGCTTAACTCAAACACGGACTGTGATCCGTGCTTGCACCCCTCACCCTGCGCCCTCTCCCGGCCGGGAGAGGGTGTTGCCGCTCGGCCTTACTCGCTGAGCGAGAAAGGCGGATACCGGTCGGTGGTGAGCAGGAAACCGTATACCCACATTCGGTTCCCGTATCGCAACACTCCGACCATGTAGTTGAACAATCCCCTGGGCACCTGCCCCGTAAACAGGATTGCGAACCAGAGGGCGATCGCCAGCGGCAACGCCACTATCCAGAGGATGATCAACACGATGATGTGGGGAATCACCAGGAACCATTTCACGAGCGGTAGCCAGCGGTTGAGATCGTTTTCAACATCCGGATATTCGAAATCAAGATGGACATACTGCTCTTCGTCCGTTGACGGATACTCGTGTGCTATCAGGAGTGAGTAGGCGCCAACCCGGGTCGAGAACCTGGTGAGAGCCAGGTTCCAGTCGAACCACCAGCGAGGGTATTTCCTCCTGAACACGATCATTATCACAACGGGTAGCCAGAGGAGACTGCCCAGTTGCGTAGCGATTATCCAGATCGGAATCGCCACAAACATCCTGAAAAACGTCGTGAGACGGTTCGGCTCCTCGGGGTAATCGATCGTGAGCGTGAGTGGGAAGTCGGATGCGGGCATTTCACTCTTCCTCCTCGTGGTGTTCCGGGTGATGCCAGTCCAGAGCAGGAAAGACTACCTACCGTGACCGTCGAGGTCTGAAATCAGGCGAGTTCACCCGTTTTCAGGATGGCTATCGCCGCAGAGACTGGCATATGAGACGGATGCTGGCAAGTGAGATTCATGTGACGAAAAAGTGATCTAGCACGAGAAAAACCGGGAACACGACCCGGCTCTTCTCGCGTCTCGGCCTGCGTCCGGTGTCTAGTGGAAGGCCCTTTCGTCTTCCAGCGTTCGGAGATTGCGCTTCGGGTACTGGTCACCGGAGTACTTGGCGAACTTGCTCTCGTCCAGCTCGATGCCGATTCCCGGGTCGGTCGGCAGTTCCATATAGCTGCCGGACGGCACAAGGGGCTTCACCGAGATGTCGTCGCAGATGTCCTGGTTGTGCACGAAATATTCGTAGATCAGGAAGTTCGGCATGACTGCCGATGCTTGAAGTGCTGCCGCAACCCCGACCGCCGTGCTGTTGTTGCCGTGCGGGGAGACGGCGATGTAGTGGGGCGCGGCCATGTCGGCGATCTGCACAAGTTCCAGGATGCCGCCGCAGATGCAGATGTCCGGGTTGAGGATGTCCACCGCGCGCTGGTCGATGACGTCCCGGAACTCCTCCCGGGTATAAAGCGCTTCGCCGGTGACCACGGGGATGTCCGTGGCATCCCTGACTTCACGCAGCGCGGGGACGTGCTCGGACGGGTTCGGCTCCTCGAACCAGTAGGGACGGTAGCGCTCGATCATATGGGCGAGTCGTATCGAGTTCATCGGGGCGAGCCGCCTGTGTATCTCGATCAGCAGTTCCACCTTGCCGCCGACAGCCTCTCTTACGGCGCCCACCACGGCGGCTGCTTCCTCAAGTTCTTCGAAGTTGGGGTAGGCGCGCCACGGTCCCGGAAGCGGGTCGAACTTTAGCGCCGTGAAGCCCTTGTCGGTAGTCGCCTTGGCCGCCAGCGCCCACTCTTCCAGGGTCTTCGCTCCGCCGTACCAGGCGTTGGCATACAGGCGGATCGCCGGCCTGACTGGCCCCCCGAGCAGGTTGTAAACGGGTTGCTCGACGGCCTTTCCGACGATGTCCCACATGGCGATCTCGATGCCGCTTAGCGCGCACCAGAGGTCCATGCCGCCGCGCTTCGTCGCGAAGTCCTCGAAAGCGATGTTCATCCAGTGACGGATGTTGAATGGATCGCGACCCTCCAGGTATCGGCCAAGCTGCTCGATATGCGCGATCGCAGCCGTGTCACGATCGGTCTGGGTGTACGCCTCGCCCCATCCCACGATTCCGTTGTCCGCGGTGAGCTTGACGAACAGCATGTTCTTGCCGCGGGGCGGGTGGACCACGAAGGTCTCGATATCGGTGATCTTCATCGGGCTGGCATTCTCCTCAACTGTTCAAGTCGCTTACCCGCGGACGCGCCGGCGACCGCATCTTATGGCTTCCAGATAGTCGCTGCGATGCAACGCTCCCCCTCGGGAGAGTCGTTGAAGTAGTAAACGGTCACGATCCCTCCATCGCTGCGCTCGACGGACCTCGGGTAACCGATGTCATGGTTACCGCCGTCGTCCCGAAGCATGATCTCCTCGCCCCAGGTCTCGCCATCGTCTTCACTCATCACGGCCCGAATCCCGGATGGGGCGTCACGGAATCCGAAGGTCAGGCAGATACGTCCATCGGACAGGCGGATCATAGCGGGCGGATTGCCGCCGGCCCCTGTGCGTGGCGCGGGCGTCGAAACGTGGGCCCATGTTTCGCCATCGTTGTCACTTCGCATCAGGTCGATCGAGTCGCCATCTCCCGTCGCCCCACGGGTCCGGAGGGCCGTGACGATACTGCCGTTATCAAGCCGCAAGGACGACGGCATGATGTCGAAGCCGGGCGGGTCCGAGCGCAACCACGATACGAACTGGAAAGATTCGCCTCCATCTTTGGTACGGGCGCAGAAGACACGGCCCTCTTCGCCGTCCGGTTTGGTCGCCGTAAGGAATAACGTCGCCGCGCCGGTGGACCCGGTTCCTTCCACCAGGTAGTCGGTTCGCGCCGCTATACCAAGCTGGTCGAACATGGGCAACGCGAACGGCCCGTCCCAGCTTCTGCACCGGTCTGTTGACGTGTAGAACCAGGATTCTGCGCCGGCCTTGAGCCCCGTGCGGGCGCAGAGCATGGCGAAATCAGGATGGTTGAAGTCGACGCCGCCCGGGTGCGCCTTCGGAGAGTTGACGCGTTCAGCTACCGGGCCCTGTGGTGCGCTCATGTGCTCGTCTGCGGATATCCCCATGTTTCCGGGAGCGAGCAGCGGAGCCTGGACGTTGTCCCAGGTCATCCCACCGTCCAGGCTTCTCGACTGCATCGCCACGAACGGCCGGCCGGTGTCACGCGCGTGAAACCCGCCGCCATCGTCGTGATAGCCAAGCGTGAAGCCGGTGACGATCTCGTCGCCCCAGCTCCAGATCCCGTAGTTTGCTGGCCAGCCGGCATATCGTCCGGCGACCCTGTAGACAATGGCGTGTTGTATCTGCATTTCGTGCGCCGCGCATCATATACCCGGGTTCGTCTGGTGGGAGGGCGTGAATATCCCGGCGCGCGCGGACAATAAGACCCAGCGAGTTGACCCGTCCTACCGATATGAGCACTGGCCCCCTCAAACTTCCAAAGCAACTCCTTGCGGAGATGATCACGCACGCCCTCGATAAAGACCCTGAGGAGTGTTGCGGCCTTCTGCTTGGCCGAGGAAACACGGCGACGCGACTCAGACGAATCCGGAACACGCACGAAAGCCGAACGAACCGTTACAACATGGACCCGCTGGACGTGATCGAGGCGGAGCGTGACGCAGACGGGAGAGGGGAGGAGTTCGTGGCGATATACCACTCGCACACATACTCGCAGGGTTATCCATCCGATACCGATGTCCGCAACGCCGTCGAAAGCGGGTGGATCGATCCGTTCTACGTCCTGGTCTCACTCGTGGAGACGACCAGGCCGGTCGTTCGTGCGTATCGGATTTCAGCCGATGGGGAGGTGGGCGAACGGTTTATCCGCGTGCTCGGAGCCGGTGGATACACTTCCGGGACTACCCCGCCCGGGCTGGTGGAGTGAGGACTTGCGAGCCGTCTGGTTTTGTGATCCGGGGCGAAGCCGAAACCCGGCGTCCCGAAACAAGAAGCTGAGGATATGAACGAGGAATGTCGATGAAGGTGCGAAGGATCGCGATGCCCTGGTTGTTCGGACTTGTCGGGGCACTGCTGCTGGTTGCGCTCGCGTGCGGATCGACCACCCCGGACGATGGCGATGTCAGCCAGGCGCCCGAGTCTGGCGCGATTCCCTCTGAACCCGAGAGTTCCGGCGTACTCGTGACGGACGCCGGCGCAGACGACGCGGGTGAGGCCGGGCCGTGGATCGGCGCCGAAATCGCGCCGGTTCCCGCGACACTCGCCGGGCTGCTCGGTCTTCCCGCCGGTGAGCGCGTGGCCTGGGTGACGCCGGGCGGACCGGCGGATGGCGTCTTGATCCTGGGAGACACGATCACCACGGTGGACGGCGACGCTGTTGACGCAAATAACAGACTCGCCGGGATGCTGGCGGCCCGAACACCGGGCGAATCGGTGTCGCTTGTGGTCCTTCGCGGCGGACAGGCCGTTGATGTCCAGATCACCCTGGCGGCGCAACCCGTCCACGGATCGGCCGGAAGCCTGGCGGAGATTCAGGGGTTGTTCGACCGCGCGCTCAGCGGAGAGCTGCGGTTCCTCGACTCGGTTGGCGGAGAACGCTCCGTGGCGTTCGCCTCCGGCACTTTATCCGGCCTGGACGATGATCGAGTCTCGTTGATACGATCTGGAAGCGGCCCGATGACGGTGACGCTCTCGCCAAATGTGTTTATCTGGATCGATGGCTCGCCGGGGGCGAAGGCAGACCTGGCTGACGCCACCGGGCAGCCGGCCAAGGTGGTCACACTGGACGACGTGGCCCTGGCCGTGCTGACGGGCGGAATTATTCCGCCCGCGCTCGAAGCCCTTGAAGGAGTGTTCGGATCGGACGCAGACGGTAACCTCGGCGGAGCTGGAGGACTGGAAAGTCTGCTGGAGCTATTCGGCGCCGGGAACGCGTCCGCCGGGGGTCCCGGGTTCTAGTTCCGGGTTTCTAGCTCAGGCTCACCCATGTGTTGTGACGGGCCTGGATCGTCTGGAGCAGCCGCTCGTTGCGTTCCATTCTGAGCCATTCGGTTAAATTCGATGCGGTTTCGTATTCTGCGAATGTGTCAGCAGTCACCGATCCGCCGGCCCCGCTAGATCGCTCCTCAATGAGTTCCGCCAACCTCCGAACCATTCGATCTTCCGACCAGGGCTTGAGGAAGAAATCAGCGGCGCCCAGTTCCGCCACGTAATACTCGTGGGCGACGTCTTTAACAGCGGTCAGGATACAGACCGGGATTTCGCGGGTGCGCTCGTCACCCTTCAAAATTTTCAGTGCCGTAATGCCGTCAACGACGGGCATATTGATGTCGAGGATCATTACGTCCGGTGAATGCTTAATGGCGAGTTCCAGCGCCTCCGAGCCGTCGCTTCCCTCGAACACTTCGTATCCATGATCTTCGAGCGTTGCGCCGAGTGCTAACCGGAGGTCCGGCTCGTCGTCGATGATGAGGATCCTGGGCATGTTCCCGACTCCGTCGTTGTGGACCGGCGCCGCACCGTTTCCGGGTGGCGGTCAGTTCACCGTGTGGTTCTGTTCATATATCGAGTCAGCCGAACATGCCCTTTGCCCTCCCCAGAGCCGGGACATCAATGCACTCGTAAGAACTGCATATCATTGTTGAGGGCGCGCACCCACCGCGGTGATCCTTCTGACTCAGTAATCGCGAGCCGATCGGGTCACGCAGCGTTACGGATCGGTAAACGGGGATGCGCGCGCGTCAGGCGGTTTTGAAATCTTGCGATCGACGGCAGACGAGCCAGTATTCCATGCTGTCTGCGAGTGCGAGCCAACTCGCCTCCAGGATGTTTCCCGAAGAGCCAACGGTGCTCCAGGTGTCATGCCCGTCGGATGATTCGATCACGACCCTGACCACGGCTCCGGTGCCGGTTCCTTCTGCGACGACACGCACCTTGTAATCGGTAAGTCGGACGCACTCCAGGTCAGGGTATGACTGCAGAAGGGCCTTTCGCATAGCGTGGTCCTGTGCGTTCACCGGACCGTTGCCTTCGGCCGCGGTGTGCTGGATCTCCTCGCCGACCCGAATTTTTACCGTGGCCTCAGACAGGAGGCCACCGGATTCGGTGTACTCCGAGACACGGGCCGTCCGCCGATTCTCGATCAGTACCATGAAGTCGATCAGCTCGAAAGGCGCTTCGTAATTGGGAAGGTGTCGACGAATCAGGAGTTCAAAGGACGCGCCGGCGCCCTCATACGAGAACCCCCGGCTCTCCAGTTCTTTGAGCTCCTGGACTATCTCACGGATGTCGCCGTCGGTCAGATCTTCCTCCAGGCCCAGGTCCCGTATGCGCCGCAACACGTTTCCACGTCCGGACAACTCGGAAACGACGACGGCGTTGCGGTTGCCGACCGTCCCCGGCTGCACGTGTTCATACGACTCGCGTTGCTTGTTTACGGCCGCCGCGTGCAACCCGCCTTTGTGAGCGAACGCGCTCGCGCCCACGTAGGGCTGGAAGGCGTGCGGGGACATGTTCAGTGTCTCGGCGATGAAGAGCGACGTGTCGGTGAGCGTGGCGAGCTGCTCATCGGAAATCACGTCGACGCCCATTTTCAGCTTCAAGTTGGCGATTATGCTGGTCAGGTTGGCGTTGCCCGTGCGCTCGCCATACCCGTTAATACAGCCCTGTATCTGGCTCGCCCCGGCCTGCCAGGCGGCCATCGAGATAGCGACCGCGGTATCGGTGTCGTTATGCGCGTGTATGCCGATCCGGACGCCAAGCGGGGCGGCGAACTCGCACGCCGCCGCCACGATCCCCGCCGCCTCGTGGGGCATCGTGCCGCCGTTGGTGTCGCAGAGGACGACCGTTTCAGCGCCCGCTTCCGCCGCTACGCGCAGAGTCTGCAGGGCGTAATCGGGATCGAACTTGTAGCCATCGAAGAAGTGCTCAGCGTCGAAGACGGCGCGCCGGCCCTGCGCTGCGAGGTGCGATACCGAGTCCGCCACCATGTGCAGGTTTTCCTCGACTGATGTGCCAAGGATGTTGGTCACCTGCCACGCCGATGATTTGCCGACGATGGTTACGAGTGGCGTCTCGGCGCGAAGCAGCGCCACGATTGCGCCGTCATCCTCAACTTTGCCGCCAGCGCGCCGGGTGCTGCCGAAGGCCGTCAGGACGGCGTTCTTGAGGTCGAGACTGCGCGCGCGCTGGAAGAATTCATCGTCCTTCGGGTTTGCACCTGCGAAACCGCCCTCAATGTAGTGAACGCCCAGCGCATCCAGCCTGATCGCGATCGCCAGTTTGTCGTCGACGGAAAGCGAGATGCCCTCTTGCTGTGTCCCGTCGCGGAGGGTGGTGTCGTATATCTCTAGCTGTGCGGCCATGTTGTTGCCTTTTGCCTGCACGCACGTCCCGTCCCTGGTTTTTCGGGCCGTGCGTGGCTGAAATCTGGCGGGCACAAAAAAACCCGCCCCGGTAAGGGACGGGCAAATATCAGGCCCGCGGTACCACCCTAATTCCCGTCCGGATTGCACCGTACGGGCCGCTTGGTAGAGGCACAAACATGCCCCCGTAGTCGATAACGGACCACGATCCCGTCCACGCCTACTTGGCTTTGGAGCCATCTCAGAAGTCCCCTCTCCCAGCGGGAGAGGGTCAGGAGCCTGCCCTTCCGAGGAAGGGTGAGGGAGAAGCCCTGATTGAGGAGCCGCTCTTCGCCCGGGTTACGAGATGGTCACTTTCCGCTTTTCGGATGGAAGCTACAGAGGGATGTTCATTCGGCCGGTCCATGCCTGCTCACACCACGCCAGGCTCGCTCGAAGTCCCGGGACCGAACTACTCGTCTCCGTGCGGCGTGCGACCCATGAATCGATCGGGTTGCAAAGCCACGCTTCAGATCAGGCTAGCACCGGACCCGCCGCGCCGCAACGGAATTCGTAATAACACGGGGGTTTCCTGCGGAAACTGGCCGGCGAAATCGGGCGATCTCGATCGTCGGATGCCTTGCCATCCAACCCGCGCCGCCGTTTCCTATGGCAACATCTTGACGTGACTGAAGCGCCTCGCATACATACCGACGCCGAGTACCTGGACAACCTGACCCACAAGATCTTTATCTCGGGTTTTTCGGGGGATCCTGTTGCGGCACGCTGGCCCCGGTTTCGCGAGGTGTTTTACGCATTTGATCCGGGAACGGTCGCCGAGATGCCGGGATTGTTGATCGATCATGTCCAGCAGGACCCGGGTGTGATCCGAAACAAGCGCAAACTCAGGGCGACGGTCGCCAACGCGTCGGAGTTCGTACGCATCAGCGAGGAGTTCGGCTCGTTTCATAATTACCTGCGCTCGCTTGACGACTTACCGTATGAACGACGGGCGCGAGACATCAGCAATCGGTTTCAATCCGTCGGTCCGAATACTGTCTACTACTTCCTCGCGGACGCCGGTGAGCCCGTCCCGAAAGTGAAACCGGACGGCGTGAAATCAAAAAAGAAGAAAGCGGTAAAAAGGAGCCCGGAACGTGCCAGATAACGGCCTGAAGATCGGCGTCAACCTGAGTGATGTGGCGGACACCGCACGTCACGCAAAACTGTCGGAAGACCTGGGATTCGATTTTGTAGGCGCGGGCGAGCACGTTATGCGGGATGATCCGAGCGGCCCGACGCAGCTCGCCCTCTCGGCGCTCGCAGTAGCCGCTGGAGCGACCGAGCGTGTGTCTCTGCTCAGCTCCATCGTCATCGCACCGCTCCACCATCCGGTGATGCTGGCGAAGGAGGCGGCGGTCGTGGACCTGGCATCGGGCGGGCGTTTGATCCTGGGTATAGGCGTGGCCGGTGAGTTCCCGGCCGAGTTTGAGGCCATGGGGGTCCCGGTCAACCAGCGCGGCACCCGGACCGATGAGGCTATCGAGGTGGCACGGGCCATCTGGTCAGGCCCGGATGCCTCTCATCACGGCAAACGATTCAATTTTGATGGTTTCACACTCTCACCCCCAACGACCAATCCCGGCGGCCCGCCGATCTGGGTCGGTGGACGTGGCGAGCCCGCGATGGAACGGGCGGCGCGCGCCGGCGATGGCTGGCTGCCGTACCTTTTCACGCCATCGCAGTACGCGCGCGGCGCAGTCCAGGTGGCGGAGATGCTGGAGAAACAGGGGCGCGGCGGCGAGTCCGGGTTTGGATACGGCCTCCACCTGATGACTGCGCTTGGTTCCACGCATGAGGAGGCGGTTGCGGCAGCGGCTCAGGGGTTGTCAGAGGCGTATCGCTACTCCGGCAGTTACGAGGACCTTGCGGAACGATACGTACTTCTCGGCCCCCCGGAGGAAGCGGCGGAGCGGATCAACGAGTTCAGCGAGGCGGGCGCCCGTCACATCCTGATGAGCTGGGTGACGCCCTTTGACCAGATCGACGACCAGTTAGCGATCGCGGGCGAGGGTCTGCTGCCCCTTTTGCGGGGCTGATGCCGGGTCGCCCGGAAGATTGAACCCTTTCAGGTCGCCGGGGCTATACCTAGAATGACGTGTGCCCGTGAACGAGCGGGAATATGATCCAGGCCCGGCGAATCCGGGCCCTATCCTGACGGGATGAGACTTGGCTGAAGATCAACGTGTTGACCTCGGACTGGTGGATTCCATCAGGGCTGAGACCATCGGCGAACCGGGTCAACGGACCTTCAATATCAATGCGCGCAGCGCCCGCGGGCAGGCCATTGTCTGGATGGAGAAGGACCAGCTCCTCCAACTCTCGCTGGCGATACGGCAACTCTCTGAAGAACAAAGAGCAGTCGATTCTCCCGTCGCGTTCGTACCCGAGTACGCACATTCAGGCGAACCCGTGTCCATCGAGTTCAAGGCCGGGGATATGCGTCTTCGTTACGACGGGGCGACCGACGTTTTCACCATGGAGGCGACGGACCCCGGCAACAGGGATGAGGAAGACCGGGATGATGAGGAAGAGCGTGTGGCGGTCCAGTTCAGTTTCCGGCGCTCAGTCGCTGTGCAGATGGCGGAAGAAGGCCAGAAGATAGTCGCCTCAGGACGCCCGATATGCCCCTATTGTCACAGCCCGATCGATTCAGACGGACATGTCTGCCCCAAGACGAACGGTCATAGCGATACGGCAATCCCACTGGAGTGATCGCACTGGAACGTGACTCTTTCAGCCGGGGTTCGGATGAGTCCGGGGAAGCCGAAACCCCCGGGGGCGTCGGATGACTCTGCAAGACGCTGTTAACGCACCCAGGGGACCGGAGCTGGACGGTCGCTCCGAAGACGATCTTCTCCGCCTGTTAAAGACATCGGAGATCGGCGAGATCGGTCTGCACCCTAACGGGTCGAACTACGTGTTCGTTGTCCGGTTCGAGACAGACCTCGACGGTGACGTGCCCCTGCTGGGCGTATACAAGCCACAGGCCGGTGAACGTCCCCTCCGGGACTTTCCACGTGGCCTGCACAGGCGCGAACGGGCTTCGTATCTCCTCAGCCGGGTGCTGGGATGGCCCGCTATCCCGCCCACGGTGATTCGCGAAGGCCCTCACGGGGAGGGCAGTGTTCAGTTGTTCATCCACGCCGACGCGGACGAAACTTACTTCACCATGCGGGAAGAGGGAGCCAAACGGTTCGAATCGATCGCCGGATTCGATGTCCTGGTGAACAACGCGGATCGGAAGGGCGGGGCCTGCCTGAAAGACGCGGACGGCAAGGTTTGGGCGATCGACCACGGCCTTACTTTCAACTCCCATGCTCGCGTGAGGACCGTCATGTTCGAGTTTTGCGGGCAGCCTTTCAGCAGGCGCCTTATCGAAAGCCTGGAACGGCTCCGCCCTCAATTGGCGCCTGAGGCGAGATCGTCTGCCGGTCCGGATTCGGAGCTGGTCGGTGAACTGAACTCCGTGCTGTCGCAGCGCGACATGGACGGGCTGAGCGATCGGTTAGACACGATCCTGGAGGATCCGGTCTTTCCGATGCTGGACGAGTACTACAACGTCCCCTGGCCGCTGGTGTAGTCCGCCCGGACGTCGTGTCCGTTGCCCGGGCGAAGGACGATTAAACGACGTCGGCAGATGCGAACGGCAACTCTACGACCTCGACCGGCCCGTCAACGCTATCCAGCGTAGTACCGGGTTCCGCATGTGCTTTCCGGACGTATGCGAGCGCTATTTCCTGGCCGAGTGCCGGGGACCTGACGACCGATGTGATCCGGCCGATATCACGATCTCCGGCCTTGAGAGCTGAATCGACAGTCAGCGCGTCTCTTGCCCCAGGTACGAGCCCCACGAGACGGCGCTGGGTCTTGTCATACGTGTCCAGGCGGGCGATCACTTCCTGCCCCATGTAACAGCCCTTGGTGAAGCTGATGAACGGTTCAAGTCCCGCTTCAAGCGGGTTGACATCGTCGGAGAGTTCACGCGTGCGTGCGGGCAATCCCTGCTCTACACGGAGCACGTCGAAAGCATCCTCACCGGCGGGCTTGCAGCCCGCGGCGGCCAGCGTGTCCCAGACATCGCCGATCCGATCCCGGTCATGGACCAGTACTTCGTAAGAAGCCAGGGATGGGCCCGAAACTCGAACTATCTCGACAGAAGAAGCGCCGATCTCGATCGTGATCGCCTGACCGGGCTCCGGCAGGGGAATGCCCAGGCCGGCCGCATCTGGTCCCGAGATAGTCAACTGGCCCGAATCTTCGGTAGCGATGGCGAGCCGGCAGTCCTCACCAAAGTTGTATTTGTTCAGCCATTCGATGACCGCATTTTCGGCGCCGGCGCCCATCATGATCAGGCTTTCGGTCGCCGAGCGGCGCACGATAGTGAGCAGCTCCATCACGCGGCCGGTGTCTGACGTGAGGACCGTGACGACAACATCGCCGTCGGCCAGGCCAACGGTCTCGTTCGTGGAGAATCGGTTGATCAGATCAAGCGCGTCGCTGCCGCGTGCTACGACACGGCCGAGATGTGACCTGTCGAGAATGGCGACACCGTTCGAGAGGGCGTCGTACCCGGAGTCGATTCCGGTAGAGCTTGTGAGCACGTTGACTCCTACGCGGAGAACGAGTCGCCGCAACCGCAGGTTCGGGTCGCGTTCGGGTTCTTGAAGACGAACCCTTTGCCGTTCAGACCGTCCGAAAAATCGAGCTCGGTACCGGCCAGGTACACGTAGCTCATCTTCGGGACGTACAACTCAAGTCCGTGATGCTCGATCACCTTGTCGTCTGCGGTCGGACCCTCAACGATGTCCAGCACGTACTCGAGGCCAGAACAGCCCCCGCCTTTCACGGCGACCTTCAGGCCGAACTGCTCCATGCTGTCGCGGGCCGCGTATTCCTTCACCTTCGAAGCTGCCTTCTCGGTGATGAAGATCGTATTTGCTGGGATTGCGGGTTTGGAAGCGCTGACCAACGGAACCTCCCGGCGACGAATCGCCCGGTTGCTGGGACCGGGATCGTGCACATATTCGCGCATGACCCTGCGTCTATTCTAGCTTTGAGGCATTAGCCGGTCAAAAGG
>JASLLE010000072.1 GCA_030747175.1 Dehalococcoidia bacterium
GAAGGGGCGGTCCGTACGGACCGCCCCTTCTTCGTTAGATCTTCGGAAGTCTGTCTCGCGACTAACGGAGGTCCATGATCGAGTCGAGCCTGCCGGGCATCCTGCGCTCAATGTTGAGCGTTGCGCCGGATTCGGGCTTGAGTTCGATCGTCCACTTGTCGTTGACGCCGATGATGTTCGTAGTCGTGGCAAAACCGCCATCTCCGCCAGCGCCGCCACCGTCCATAAGGACGATACCGCTGTTGTCGGTCGCGTTCGTGACAGCGAAGTCCCGGTCAAACAGCCATACCGTGATTTCGGCCTTCTCGCCCGGGTCCAGGAGGCTGTCACTGTTGTCGTATCCGGGCCAGGAAACTGACCACGGCACATCGCTCAGAATCTGGTTTTCGTCCGCGTAGGAGACAATCATTTTGTACTGAGCGCCCGAGGACGGGTCCGGGTCGATCGTTGCGCCGTCGGCCGTGTACGGGGGAGTCAGGTTGACCGGTTCGCCCTGGACGGCGTTGGAGACCACCAGGGTGATCTTGTAGATCGTGTCCGACGCGGACGTCGTGCTGTGCCGGCCCTTGTATGCGATGACGCTGCCACGCGGTTCAAGGGAGCTGCGGACTTCGTCGAGTCCTGCGAAGACGGTTTCCTTGCTTCTCTCTGATGAGAATATACCTGTTGAGAGGACAGTGAACGCGAACACCGAGGCGACCACGACGAATGCGATCAGGATGATCGCCGTTTCGAGACCCGTGATACCCCGCTGCGTCCCGGCCCGGCCACTGATTAGCTTGAACATTCGTTGAGAACCTTCTATCTGGGACCGCCGTGCGACCCCCACTCGATCCCCGCAAGTACGTACAGCACCGGAGAGATCTATCTGAGGAACGAAGTTCCAACGTTAATATCGAGGTTTATCGTTCTCTACCGAGCACGCTCCATATTGCGATGACGCGCAGCGCCAACAGCGAGCACGCAGCTACTTTCAGCGATTCGGCCTACACCGCCCGGTGTTCGCCACAGGTCATACAGTCAGGTGTGGCAATCAGGCCGACCGTCAGCTTCCGGACCCAGACCGTTAGCGCGACGCATTGCAGGCTTCCAATGCAAGATGGATGTACACCTGGGAGCCTTTATAAAGGTCGTCTGCGTTGGCGTGTTCGCCTTCGATGGGGTAGTAACCGGAGCCGCCGTAGGCCGATCGGCCGGCCGGGCCGTAGCAGATCGCCGGCACTCCCGCCCGGATCATCGTCGCGGTGTCAGCGACCCAGGAATCGAACGTGATTTCCGGGGCGACACCATGAACGGCTGCGTGGGCGCGCGACATCGCTCCGACGACGTACTCGTCTTCCGATACCTCGGCGCCGTCCGGTGTCTGGATCACACTCATCGTGAGGTCCAGTTCGGGGTCGCGCGACCGGCAATCTTCCATGAGCGCCTCTACCTCCCTGACGACGTCGATCACGCGCTGGCCCGGCACGGTATCGACCTCCAGGTAGACACGAGAAAAGGGGGCGAGCTTGGTTGGCCGCCAGGGGTGGCCGGCCTCCATGGCGACGATAGCGACGTTGGTCGCCTCCTGTCCCCGGTACGTGTGGGCCGCCTTGTAACCGGGCGCCCAGTCCCTGATCGCCGCCATGACATCTTGCGATTTTTCGATCGCGTCTACGGCCGGTTTGACGGCGATCTCCTCGCCTCCCCGGGCATACGTAGCTCCCGGGTTGCCGGAGATCCTGATCTCGAAGTAGACATAACCGCCGGACGCTATGGAAACACGCCCCGAGGTAGGCTCCGGGCAGACCGCCATGTCGGCCGAGACGCCGTTGCCGACCATGAAGTTCGCCCCGACACCGCAGCCCCGATATCGCGCGCCCTGGTAACGGCCGACCTGGGTGTGACAGGTCTCGCCAACGACACAGGCCATGATCAAATCACCGGCCGGGCGGACGCCTGATCGCACTATCGCCTCGAACGCAGCGACGGCTGAGGTCAGGCCGCTTTTCATGTTGTACGCGCCAGCGCCGTAGATCCAATCGTCTTCCATGTACGAGGCGGGCTGGTAGCCGGGGCCAAGCTCCTTGACTCCCTCTTCGTCGCCGCCCCATGTCGTGTCCATGTGACCGAACAACATGAGTGACGAACCGCCGCCGGTCCCCTTCAGGGTCGCGATCACGTTCGGACGGCCGGGTTCGACCTCCTGCATCGTGACTTCAAGCCCGAGTTTTCGGATTCGTCCTGCCAGGTATTCGGCGAGTTCCCCTTCGCCGCCCATGGGGCTGGGGATGTCTATCACGTCCCGGGTTAGTTTGACTACATCGTCCCGTGTGAGTGTGTCGAGCGCCTGCTGCAGGTCGGTATCCAAGCCGCTTCTCCTCTATGTCCGTTTCGTCGCACATTGTTCGTCAATTCCCATTTCGGCGACACCGATCCGGGGTAGGCTGCGCCCGAGGGATGATCGCTGCGCCCATGTTAGGCCCAGTCCGCCTTCTGTGGATCATAGAACGGAGCAGCTCAATGAAGATCAAGAGTGTCGAAGCCATCGCTATCTGTATCGACGCGGACCCGGACTCACCGTCGCTCATGGCGCGCGGGGGATCCGCACAGTTGAGCCCCGTAGATGCCCTGCGCATGCGGAACTTTGCCAGGCACCAGACCTGCCTGGTGCGGATCGAGACCGACACGGGCGCAGTTGGCTGGGGCGAGGGGCAGGAGGCGACAGCGCCCCGGGTGATCAGAACGATCATCGAGGACATATGCGCCCCGATGGTTATCGGGCGTAACCCGTTCGATATCGAAGCTATCTGGGCCGATCAGTATCAGTTCTTACGGGAGGCGGGACACCTGACGGGCTTTTACATCGATGCGCTAGCGGGAATCGATCTGGCGCTCTATGACCTGATCGGGAACTTGACGGATCAGCCGGTTCACAGGCTCCTTGGTGGCCGGATGCGGGATCGGCTCAAGGCGTATGCCGGGATCGGAGGCGGCGATCCGGACGCTACAGCCGAGATGGCGGCGGATCACGTGACAGACGGGTTTCGCGCTCTCAAGCTGCACATTTCGCGCCAGTCGAACGATCGCTGCGTGGAGATAGTCCGTGCCGTCCGCGCTCGCGTCGGAGAAGACGTGGAGTTGATGGTGGACGTTCACATCGGCAAAGACGTGTCCGAGGCGATAAAGCTAGGGCGGCGGCTGGAAGATCTGAACGTTCAGTGGCTGGAATCGCCTACCGCGCCTGAGGACCCGTACGGGAGCGCCGATATCGCCCGGGCGCTCGACCTGCAGATCGCCTCGGGAGAGTGGCTCCGAACCGCATGGCAGTGGCGCGAGTTCCTGGAGGCGCACGCGCTGGACGTGGCGATGCCGGACATCTCGCGTTCCGGGCTAACGGAGAGCAAACGAATCGCCCAGCTTTGCGACACGTACAACATTCCGGTCACGCCGCACGTCGGGAGGGGCGGGACGATGGCGCTGGCCGCATCCATCCAGTTCGGAGCAACGGTCCCGAACTTCCAGATCATCGAGCACATGCACCGAGTTCACGAGCAGCGATCGAAGATCTGCACGGTGTACCCGAGCCCGGTGGACGGCGAGTTCCTGGTGACGGACACGCCCGGGATGGGCGTCACGATCGATGAAGACGCCGTGCGCGGATACGCGATTTAGGGCGGTTGGTTGGAGGCATCTGCGATGAGCCCCTCAAAGCGTTACCCGTCGGTGTTACGACCAGCAACTGCTGTGTGTAATTCGGATGCGACGCAGCCCGTTCAGGCGCGCATCGGAATCAAATATCGATGTGATCGAGGGCGCGCATGGCATCGCCCACCACGTCGATAAGCACCGGCTGCCCGGCCGTTGTCGCATCTGTAATCGCGTCCGGCAGTTGATCCAGCCTGTTGACCCGCATGCCAACCGCCCCGAACGACTCCGCCAGCCCGACGAAGTCCGGGTTCACGAGATCAGTCCCGATGACTCGTCCGCCAAATCGTCCGTTGACCTGGTCGTTCTGAGACGCGCCGAACTTCCCGTTGTTAAAAAGCAACGTGACCAGATTGATGCCGTGCTGCACCGCCGTAGCGAGGTCGCCCATGGCGTACGAAAATCCGCCGTCACCGCACAGCGCGATCACGGTTCGATCGGGGCTTCCGGCCTTGGCGCCAAGGGCGAGCGGGAAGGCGTACCCGAGCGTGGTCATGTACGACGCAGAGGTGAGCGTGCCGGGTTGGAGGATGTCGAACGCCGAGCGCATCCAGCGTGTCCCCACGGTCACACCTCCGACCATGACCGTGTCTGCGGGGAGCCTGGTGCGAAGTTTTTCGAACATGGCGACCTGATCGGGAAAGCGACTCCTTAATTGCTCCCGGCGTCTCACGTGGACCTCGGCGAGCAGCTCCGGGTCCCAGTCGGACCTGAATGCGCGGTTCTCCAATGCGGCAATGAGGGCAGAGATCGCGACACGCGCGTCCCCGACGATCGACACAGCCGGGTCGTACGATTCACCCGGAATTGTCGGGTCGATATCGATGTGGATGATCTGCTGGTTCCCGGCGATGTCCCATCGTGTCGTTTCTGATTTGGCGAATCGACTCCCGACAATCAAAATCACGTCGGCGGCGGTGAGCAGTTCTTCCGTGGCGGGATCACCGTAACCCGGAGACGGCACCTCAAACGCAAGTGGGTGCGTATCCGGCAGCGCGCCCTGCGCGTCACGGCTGTGTAGCACGGGCGCGCCAAGGACAGTTGCCAGTTGCTCAAGTTCTCCCGACGCTCCCGCTCTGATCACCCCGTCCCCGACCCACATCAGCGGTCTCACGGAGTTCGCCAGGAGGGCGGCCGCGCTCGACACGTGATCGACCAGCACCGCAGGTCGCGGGTACTCCTCGCGCTCCATGAAGTCGAAATCCCGGGACTGCCCGAGGTAGTCGTGCGGGATCTCCACCTCAACCGGCTGTGGACGTCCGGTCTTGAGTTGCTTGAACGCCTCGTGTATCAGGCCGGGGATATCGTCCGCGGAGTTGGTTCGCTGCCGCCACTTGGTAACCGGGGCCATGAACTCAAGCTGGTCGTTTATCTCGTGGAGCGAACCGCGCTCCCCGTACAGTTCGTGGCTGGCGATCTGCCCCGAGAGCAGGAGCACAGGAGAGTTTCCTGCCATGGCCGTAGCCATCGCAGCGCCCGCGTTGTACGCCCCCGGACCGGGCACGACCAGCGCCACGCCGGGCAGTCCGCGCGTTCGGGCATAGCCGTCGGCTGCGAACACGGCCGTTTGCTCGTGGCGGCAAGTGATCAGGTTGATTCCCGGGGCTTCCAGAAAGCCGTCGTAAATGTGCATCACCTGCATGCCGGGGACGGCGAAAACCGTGTCCACACCCTCGGCCAGTAGCTGTTGCACGACCGCATGGCCGCCCGTCATCTGAACCAATCTGAGCTCCCGTCCGATAAAGCCTTGCGGCTTGTCTGTACGCACACAGCGCCCTACCCTACCGGCCACCCGACACACTTGCACCATTGGGCATCACTGGAGTGACACATTGGCCGATAAAAAAAGGGTCCTGGTAACCGGGGCGAGTGGCCTGATAGGCCGACTCGTAATCGAGCACCTGGGCGACAAATACGATCTGAGCGGACTCGCACGCCGGCCGGTCGATGGCATCGAGAGCCTGCAGGCGGACATCACGGACGCGGAAGGCATCAAGCCGGCTTTCGAGGGTATCCACACGGTCCTCCACCTGGCCGCCGCAACCGCAGGATTGACGGAGGACTGGGAATCGACCTTCCCGATCACGGTCCAGGGAACGTTGAACGTCTACGAGGCGGCGCGCGAAGCGGGCGTGAAACGCGTGGTGTTCATGAGCTCCGGGAACACGCAACTCGGGTTCATGTTTGATCAGTCGGGGCCCTACTGGAAACTGGCAAACATGCGTGAAGACGACCCGGATTTCCCAACCGAATGGCGGATGATCACGATCGAAGACGGGCCGTACCCGAATAATCCGTACGCGGTCGCCAAGTCGTTCGGTGAGAACCTGGGATTGTTGTACTCCGAGCTTCACGGGATTTCTAGTCTGATCATCAAGCTCGGCGGCGTGCTGGAAGAGAATCGACCGCACGTCCGGGGAATCTGGCCGGGATTCCTGGACCAGATGGACGCCGTGGACATGATCGATCGCTGTATCAGCGCGCCGGACGACCTGATGTATGACGCCTTCAACGCCATCTCCAACAACAAGTGGCGCTGGCGCGAGATTCAGCACGGGGCGGATGTGCTGGGCTGGGTGCCGAAAGGCAGCGCCGAGATAGCGGCGGCGCGTGATGGCATCACGCCGGGACACGAACACGGCCCGTCGACGCCCGCGGACTACAAGGGCTATCACGGTTAACCGCGCCCGCGTCCGTGAAATAGTTAGCTGACGACCTCTTCGACGGTCGTTGCTGTCGCGCCCGCGCCAACCATTTGCTTGATGGCCCGCTCGCCGTCTCCCGCTTCCACATCCACGGCGCCGATCGCATCGGTGAGCAGGTAGGTTTCGAATCCGATGCGGCGCGCGTCCAACACCGTGTTGAGCACGCAGTAGTCAGTCGCCAGTCCTCCGACGAACACGCGTGTCACGCCCGCCGCCTTGAGCTGTTCCTCGAGGTCTGAGTCAAGGAAACCCGAATACGCGTCCACCTCGGGGTCACTACCCTTCTTGATGTTCACGTAACCGTCCGGCAGATGGAGATCGGGATGCAACTCGGCGCCCCGACTTCCCTGCACGCAGTGCGGCGGCCACGGACCACCCGACTTGACAAAGGATGAATGGCCGGCCGGATGCCAGTCCTGTGTTGCGTAGACGCGCGCACCGCGCTGCGTGAACGCCGCCGCCACACCCGTCATCGTCCGCGCCACCTGGTCGCCGGTCGATACCGGGAGCGCGCCGCCGGGGCAGAAATCGTTCTGGACATCGACGATTACGAGAGCATCTTGCGCGGTCAGGTTCATCGAAATGCCTGCCCTGTCTGACGATTTTCCAGGGTGTGCGAGATCATGGCGTCACCCGACGATTACAAGGTGCACTTCAAAGGGGCCATGTATGCCGTCCACTATCGTCGCCGCTATATCTCCTGTCCGGCTCGGGCCGGAGATAAGGTTCATCGAGCCTTCAAGTGTTCCGTCCTGGTACGCAGCCCGCTCCAGGGTGAACAACTCGTCCAGCGACGGCAACACGTCACCGCGGTTCAGGATGGCGATGTGCCTTCCGGGGGCAAGCGAGACCAGTCGAGAAAGCCCCTTCCGGGGATGAAGCACCACGGTGCCCGTCTCGGCGATGGCGTAATCGACGCCGGTGATGCCGACTTCGGAATCGAACGCTGCCTGCTTGAGCGCGGGGATATCTGTTCCCGCCTGCCCGACCGCTGCAATGCCCGGCGTCACGCCCCGCGCCTCCAGGGCGGCATCGACCGGGATCGCGTCAAAAATATCCTGGTCTGATCGGAGGACCCTGGTCGCCCCTCCCTCAGCGCAGATCGCAGCAACAACGTCCGCAGCGTCCTCCGGCGATCCGACACGTCGGACTTTCCACCCCGCGCTGGCGGCCGATTCCGCGACGGCATCAAGCAAGACATCCGCCGATTCAGCCATCTCACGGCGCACACCGTCCGCTGCGGATGCAACGTCATCGGACGACAATCCGAGATGGGTAGCCGCATCGGCTGGCGGCGCCCCCGGGGACCTGCGGAGCGCCTCGCGCACCCGGCCGAGAAATGCGTCACGTCCCGTAATGGCCATCAGCCTCGACCTCGCGAGCGACGCTTCTTGAAGCGATCCCTGAACGGCGTTGAGGCCGGGAGCGGTAAGTCTCGGCTGCGCGTCCAACCGGAAAGCGGCGGCGGGACTCGCCTGAACGTCCCTCCTCTTGCGAACGGACGGCCCAGCAGATTCGCTATTTTGCCGCCCGTCCGGAACCTGCCGGGCTTCATGTTGCCGAATCGCCAGGCCTTCCATACCAGCCGTTCCACGCGTCCCACGCTGCGCACTTCACGTGGGCCCTCGACAACCTGATGCCGCAGATGGAGCAGCATGTTCGGTATATCGATCCGAACCGGGCACGCCTCCCGACACGCACCGCAGAGGGAAGAAGCGAACGGCAGATCCTTTGCCTGCTTGAGTCCGGAGAGCACCGGCGAGACAACCGCACCGATCGGTCCCGGGTAGACCCAGCCGTAGCTGTGGCCGCCGACCTTTCGATACACCGGGCAGGCGTTCAGGCACGCGCCACAGCGCAGACAGTAAAGGGCCTCCCGCAAGTTTGGATCGGCCAGCAATCGCATCCGCCCGTTGTCCACGATCACGAGATGAAACTCTTCCGGCCCGTCCTCTTCCTCATCACGCCGCGGCCCGTTCACCATCGTCACGTAACTGCTGATGCGCTGGCCCGTCGCCGATCGTATGAGGATGCGGAGCATCATCCCGAGGTCCTGCATGGACGGAACGATCTTCTCCATACCCATCACCGCCACATGCACACGGGGGATCGAGGTGCACATCCGTCCGTTGCCCTCGTTGGTGACGAGGACGATGCTGCCGCTTTCGGCGACGGCGAAATTGACGCCCGTGACGGACATATCGGCGCGCTGGAACGTCTCACGGAGCATCCCCCGCGCCGTGGTCGTCAACTCTTCAGGGGTCTGCCCCGGGTCCGTCCCGGTCGTTTCGGCGAACATTTCGGCGACCTGGTCCTGTGACTTATGAATCGCCGGGGCGATGATGTGATAGGGCGCTTCACCGGCTAGCTGGATGATGTATTCGCCGAGGTCAGTCTCGACAGCCTCGATACCCACGGCCTCCATTTCGTGGGCGAGGCTCATCTCTTCCGACACCATCGACTTGCTCTTGATGACGGTCTTCACGTCGCGAGCACGCGCCAGGTCCAGGATGTACTCGGTCGCCGCCGCAGTGTCCTCGGCGAAGAAGACGTTGCCCCCGTTCGCATCAACTTTGTCCGTCAGCATCTCCAGGTAGTAATCGAGGTTGGCGATCGTGTGCTCTTTGATCGCCCGGCCGCGGTCGCGTTGAGCGTCCCAGCCCTCCGTCGCTTGGCCTGCGGACTGCCGGTTCGTGTGGAAACCGTTGTAGACAGCCTCCATAGACTCCTGGATAACGGGATCGGCCAGCGTCTCCCTGGCGCCCTGTTTGAACCGCTCGGTCTTCGGCAGCATCAGGCCGGTGCTCCATTTGCCTGATCGCCCGGGCCGGTCGCTTCGTCCAGAATCTCGGCGATATGCCGGACCTGCTGGTCCGATCCACGCCGCCTCAAGCCGCCCGCCATGTGCATGATGCAGCCGGTGTCGCCGGCCACGATTGTCGACGCACCGGTGGCCGCTGCGTTATCCAGCTTTTCGTCCAGCATCGCCGTGGAGACATCAGCGAACTTCACGGCGAAGGTCCCACCGAAGCCACAGCACACCTCTGACCTGTACATCGGCAGCATCTCAAGACCCTTCACCCGCCCGAGTAGCTCCGCCGGTTGATGGTCCACGCCCAGTTCACGCTCAAGATGGCAGCACTGGTGGTACGTTGCCGTGTCTTCCATGTGAGGCCCGAGGTCCGTGTAGAGATCGTCCGCCCCGAGCACGTCCACCAGGAACTCAGTGAACTCGTAGATGCGCTCTCCCACACAGCGGGCGCGCTCCCTTTCTGCGGCCTCGCCCTCAAACATTTCGCTGTAGAACTTCCGGACCATGGCCCCGCAGGAACCTGATGGCACGATGATCGGGCCTTCGGTGGCGTCGAACACGTCCAGGAAATGCCGGGCCACCTCGCGCGCCTCGCTCTGGAATCCGGAGTTAAACGCGGGTTGCCCGCAGCAGGTCTGCCCTTCCGGGAAATCGACCTCGACGCCGAGTCGTTCCAGCACGTTTACGACGCTCTCGCCGACCTCCGGCCGGAACTGATCGACAAGGCAGGTCACGAATAGCTGGACACGAGTTGGCCGGGTTGATCTGGCAGGTTGTTTTGACATTGCGGCCAAACGTAGCAGAACGAGTGCGCGCCGGGAAGCGCGGCGGAGATATACGCGACAACTCTCGTTTGACCATCAATCGCGCTGGACATGGCGGCGGATTGCGATCCACCACCATTCCCCTCACCTGAATCCCCTCCCAACGGGAGAGGGCGTTCGCGACGCACCACCGCTGATGTTGAACACGGATGATTGTGCCCCGTCGAGAGCCTCAGGGCGCTGGCATTATGCAACCGTCGGGATATCTGCCCTTTCTCCCCTCCGCGGGAGAAGGCCGGGTTGAGGGGGTTCGCCAGAAGGCGAAATGCGCCAGGAGTTGAGGCGCGACTCGGCCCTTCGAGAGCCTCAGGACGCTGCTGTTTCGCCTCAGGCACCGCCGTGGAAGCCTCAGGCGCTGCTGAAGCGAAAAAGGCGTTTTCCCGTCCATAAGCGATAAACCATCTCAATAACGTGAAAACCCCCGTCTCGTGATAACCTGCCCCGGCCGCTCTTTGATACCGCTACCCAGAGTTCTGGAAACCCCGCTTGGCAGAAAATAAGTACGACGTAACCATCGTCGGCGCAGGCATCATCGGCCTGTCGACGGCTCTCACCCTGTTGGAACGCCGCCCCGGCCTCAAGATCGCGCTGCTGGAAAAGGGCGACGACATCGCCCAGCAGCAGACCGGCCACAACAGCGGCGTCATCCACTCCGGAATCTACTACCGGCCCGGCTCATTCAAGGCGCAGTTCTGCGTCGAAGGCCGCGCCTCGATGGTGAGGTTCTGCCAGGAGAACGAGATCCCTTACCGGGAGATCGGGAAGGTGATCGTCGCCACGGACGAGGTTCAGCGAGAACGCCTGAAGGTACTCGAAGAGCGCGGCATCGCGAACGATGTCGAGGGTCTGCGGCTTGTCGATCAGGACGAACTGGCGGAGCTTGAACCACACGTTAAAGGGATCGCGGCCCTGTTCGCTCCCAAGACCGGAATCGTCAATTACCAGGACGTTTCACGCGTCTACGCCGAGAAGGTCCAGGCGGCCGGCGCCGAGATCCACCTGAACTCCAGAGTGGAGAGCTTCGAGCGGCACGACGGATCGATCTACATCGAGACGGAAAACGGCGAATTTGTGACGAAGAACGTCATCAACTGCGCCGGCCTTCACTCGGATCGGATAGCCCGGATGATGGGCGTCGATCCCGGTCTGCACATCATCCCGTTCCGTGGTGAGTACTACACCATCAAGAAAGAGCGGGAGTACCTGGTCAAGCACCTCATCTACCCGGTGCCGGACCCCGCCTTTCCCTTCCTCGGCGTCCACTTCACCCACAACATGAAGGGCTATGTCGAGGCCGGGCCCAACGCCGTTCTCGCCATGCGGCGCGAGGGCTACCGGAAACGCGACGTTTCCATCGGCGATAGCTGGGAGACTTTCACCTTCGGCGGGTTCTGGAAGATGACGGCCCGTGACTGGAAGACCGGCTTCTACGAAGTAAATCGTTCGCTCAGAAAAAGCGTCTTCATCAAAGACCTCCAGAAGATGATTCCGGAAATCCAGAAATCAGACCTCGGCGTCGGCGGGTCTGGTGTGCGCGCCCAGGCGATCGATAACCACGGGGTTTTGCTCGACGACTTCCGCATCGCGCAGACAGAGGGCGCGGTCCACGTACTCAACGCACCGTCACCGGGCGCTACCTCCTCACTGGTGATAGGTAATAAGGTCGCCGACATGGCAGAAGAAACCTTCGCGCTCGCGTAAGCAAGCTCCCTCACAACTTCATCACGCCCGTGTTGGTAGCCTCGCCAAGATCAAGATTACGGACAGGTTGATCGACAACAGCGAGGCGTCATGGATCATCAGGTAGATGTGCGCGGCAAGGTCTGCCCGTATCCCACGATGGAGGTACAGAAGGCGCTCAACGCGATGCAGAGCGGGGAGTCCCTGGAGGTCATTTCCGACTTCATGCCCGGGCGCGGCACCATCCCGTTTCTCTGCTGGCAGCAGGGGTTCCCCTGGGAGCTGATAGAGGACGGGGACGATCAGTACCGCGTTCTGATCAAGAAAGAAGAGGGAGAACCGGCCGTGCCGCGCGGCTACGAAGCTATCGCCCGCAGGGGCAAGTAACGTAACGGAATAAAGGGGAGCAATTACAAATGGCAAGCGTGATGTTTGTGGCCACCCACGCATCTGACGATCCGACCAAGGCGACCCTCGCAGTGTTGGCCACTGTCGGAGGTGTGACCGGAAACGTGGAGTGCAGCCTTGCCTTTGTCGGCGAGGGCGTTTCCCTGATCAAGGACGTGGTCGCGGATAACATCCACGGAGTCGGCTTCGCTCCGTTCAGCGAGTTGATGTCCGAGGTCGTGGATGCCGGCGTTCCGATCTATGTCTGAGGGGCCTGTTCGGTCGCCCGTGGGGTGACGGAAGAAGACCTTCAGGGCAAGAACGCGGTGTTCATGGACCCGACTCTGTTCGCCCAGCTGTGCAGTCAGAATAACGTGGTGACGTTCTAGCGGTCCGGATTGCCGTCTGGATGGACAGGCGATCGCCCGTGGCCAAGCTGGTCGCCCGGTTGCCGCGCTCATAGCGTCGTCGCACGAAGCGACCCACCTCCGCACCTCCTCATGGTTCAGGAGGGAGTTCGGGGGCGGTTATTTACCAACGTACATGGGCGGTACTGCGAGAGCCTCAGTGCGCAGAACCGCCCGAGGGCGTGTTTCCATACGCACCTGCGTTTGGTGAAGCGAGATTCTTACTCAACCGCCCCTGGATAACGGCCAGATTGGGCCTTAGCGGGCGTTTGCGTGCTTTTTCTGGCCCTGCTCGCGACCGCGCGTGAGTTGTGAAAGCGTCACCTTCCGGAGGCGAACCGTGTTCGGTGTCACTTCCAGGCACTCATCGGACATGATGAACTCAAGTGCTTCTTCCAGCGTCAAACTCTTGTGCATTGCGAGGTGCTCGGTGGCATCCGCCGCGGCCGCCCGCATGTTGGTCTGCTTCTTGGGCTTTGTCGGGTTCACGTCCATGTCCTGAGAACGCGGGTTCTCCCCGACGATCATCCCCTCGTATACCTGCGTGCCGGGGGCAACGAAAAGCTGGCCGCGGTCCTGCAGGCTCTGCAGCGCGTACCCGGTCGTCTGGCCGGTACGATCCGCCACGAGGCTCCCCGTACGCCGCGTGCGAAGCTCGCCGTGCCAGGGTTCGTATCCCTCAAAAACGTGGTTCGCTATTCCGGTGCCGCGAGACTCGATCAGGAATTCGTTGTGGAACCCGATCAGTCCTCGTGCCGGGACAACGAACTCCATGCGTACCCGGCCCTGACCGTGGTTAACCATCTCAAGCATGCGGGCCTTGCGCGCCGCCATCAGCCTGGAAACAGCGCCCATGTGCTCGTCAGGGACGTCGACCGACAGCCGTTCCATCGGCTCGTTCAGCTTGCCGTCTATGGTCTTCGTGACGACCTCCGGCTTGCCCACCGTTAGCTCAAAGCCCTCGCGCCGCATGATCTCGATGAGAATCGCGAGCTGAAGCTCTCCCCTGCCCTGGACGATCCAGGTGTCTGGCCGATCAGAGCCCAGCACCCTTATCGAGACGTTACCGATTATTTCCTGGTTAAGCCGATTCTCCAGGAGCCGGGCCGTGAGCTTGTCGCCATCTTTACCGGCCAGCGGCGAGGTGTTGATGCCGATGGTCATCGACAGGCTCGGCTCATCCACCGCGATTACCGGCAGCGGGCGCGGGTCTTCCAGGTCTGCCAGCGTCTCGCCGATCGTCACATCCGGAAGTCCGGCGATGGCGATAATTTCGCCCGGACCGGCTTCTTCGGCATCAACCCGTTCCAGGGCCTCGGTCACATATAGCTCCGTGATTTTGACGCGCTCGATGCTGCCGTCCACACGGCAATGGGCGACCTGTTGCCCGCGCTTGATGACGCCCTGTCGAACCCGGCACAGCGCCAGCCGCCCAACATATAGCGAGGCGTCCAGGTTGGTCACCAGAGCCTGAAGGGGATGGTCATCCTCGTATGTCGGCGCCGGGATGGAAGCCATGATCGTATTGAACAGGGGGTTGAGATTCACCCCCGGCATCTCCATATCGTCGGTCGCGGTCCCGGTGCGGGCATTCGTGTAAACGATAGGGAAGTCGATCTGGTGGTCATCGGCGCCAAGGTCCAGGAACAGTTCGTAGACCTCGTCCACGACCTCCTTGATCCTGGCATCAGCGCGGTCGATCTTGTTGATGACCAGGATCACGGGGAGTCGGGCTTCAAGCGACTTCCTGAGGACGAACCGGGTCTGCGGGAGCGGGCCTTCGCTGGCGTCTACCAGCAAGAGGACGCCGTCCACCATCGTGAGACCGCGCTCTACCTCGCCGCCGAAGTCGGCGTGGCCGGGCGTGTCGATGATGTTTATCTTGGTGTCGCCCCACCAAACGGCCGTGTTCTTGGCCAGGATGGTGATGCCCTTCTCCCGTTCCAGTTCGTTGGAGTCCATCACGCGGTCCACGAGTTCCTCGTGTTCGGTGAAAGACCCGGACTGCTGGAGCATGGCGTCAACCAGCGTGGTCTTGCCGTGGTCGACGTGGGCGATGATCGCCACGTTACGGCGATCTGAACGTGTCTGCGTGGACATTTTGCCTCTGATGCGCGCCCGGAGGGTATATGCGATTCCGGGAACGCGAGACGGTCCGGAACCAGCGGTCGAATCCGCTTTCCGGACCGTGTGTTACCTGTTCAGGTCAGGCGCTCGACGGTGCGTGGAGCGTGGCCCGACGAATTTCGTCGCGTTAAGCGTACCACCGAAGCGACTCTGCGGGCATCCGTGTATTACCACGGCCGATGACGATTCCGGCGGCAGCCACCGTTGAGCCCATACCGGGCCGCCGCGATCAGCCTTGCTGCTTTTTCCACTCTTCGTACTCGGCTCGCGCATCGTCACGAAGCGGGTAGTACTTCCGGAGGTCTCCGCCTTCAAGCAAGCGAATACGGGTGAACTCTTCCCATTCGACGTGCTCGGAGGCCTTCTCCAGCAGTTGCGATGCAAGTGCTATCGGCACGTTCACGGCGCCGTCGTCGTCTGCGATCACGATGTCGCCCGGCATCACGAGCGTTCCGCCGCACGCGACGGGTTCGTTCACGGCGAAGGGCATGATGTCGGTCTGCGTGTGGTGGTTCGGGGACACCCCGCGCAACCACATCCCGATATCCAGCTTGGACGCTTCTTCGACGTCACGGATCACGCCATCTATCACTATTCCCGCCCCGCCACGTCCCTGGAAATAGGTCAGCATCATCGAACCAAAGACGCCGCTGGACATGTCTCCCCGGCCATCAACGACCACCACATCGCCGGGCTGCGTGTGATAGAGAGCGTGCCGGTGGAGCTGTTTTTCAGGATCCCGGTACTCTTCCTGCGGGTACAGGTCTTCCCGCATCGGCATGTACTGCAAGGTGATGGCGGGACCACAGATCGACTTTCCGGCCGTGTACGGGAGCGGGCCGAGAATCTGGGCGTCTCGCACTCCGAGCCGATTCAGTTCGCTGGTAGCCGTCGCACTGCCGATTTTTGACAGTCCTTCGACCAGCGATTTTGCCGGGCGTTCGATATCGTGCGTCTGAACCATGTCTCTCCTCGGGGATTTACGGGACCCGGTTACTGTCGTCCTGAACTTCATTCAGGATCCCGTTGTCAGGCTTGACGGGGCTGCCGGTCACGTCCTCAGACCGGTGTTCTGTCGGTAAGGTTGTCAACGTTAACCCAGGCCGGTCATTTCGGCACGGCGTTTGACCATGGTGGGAGGCGAGTTCGCGTATCCCGCAATCGTCACAAGATCCATCAGACATACATCATAAGAATCGGACGAGCGATGCAGAGTGACAACACCCCGGATCCATATCCCGGCCTCACACCTCTGTGGACACCGGAACAGATCTCGGAGCACGTCGCCGGCCTCGCCGGTGAGATCGACCGAGATTACGCGGCAAACCCGCCTGTGCTGGTCGGGGCGCTCAAAGGAGCGTTCGTTTTTCTCGCCGATCTCGCGCGGCAGATACAGACTCCCGTCGAGATAGAGTTCATGCGGCTTTCGAGTTACGACTCCGGCAGATACAGTTCGGGCTATGTTCGTGTCGCGTGGGGACCGGCTCGTGACGCGATAGAAGGCCGCCCGGTGATAGTCGTTGAAGACATACTCGACACGGGCCTCACGACGAGCGTGGCGCTGCGCCACCTGCGTCGCAAGCGCCCGTCATCGCTGAGCGTATGCACGCTGCTGGATCGTCCGGAACGCCGCACCGTGGACGTCAAAGCGGACTACGCCGGATTCACCTTCTCCGGGCATTTCGTCGTTGGGTACGGGCTGGACCTTGACCAGCAATACCGGGATCTGCCCGGGATCTACGCGTTAGACGCCGACGAATAACACCCGCCCGGATACCGGCCCCCGCTCTGCCGCAGCTCAGTCCGGCGAGGTTTCCGGCAGCCCGGCCAGGGGTTTGACCTGCCCCCCTCAGACGGTACCAGTCAATAAATTAGAGACTGGACGTTTCCAGAAGGGGGATGACATGCCTA
>JASLLE010000073.1 GCA_030747175.1 Dehalococcoidia bacterium
AGAACCATGCTGCCGCCCCTTTCCAAGGGGTGGTCGAAGACGAGCAGTTCTGCGTTTCCATCGATCAGCCGTATGACGACCGCTGTGGCCTTCCTTACCCTGTCTTCAGGCACAGTCGATCTCCGTCCAAAACTAGGGCTGACGTTCACGTAAGGCCGCTGCCAGCCGCCTGAATACGTGTGGGTTGCTGCCGAAATTGCTGCCAAAAACAAAACGGCCCCAGAAGCGCTGTCGCCTCCGAGGCCGGATTCACGTTCGGATTGGTTGGTCGGGGCAGCAGGATTCGAACCTGCGACCTCCTGTACCCCATACAGGTGCGCTACCGGGCTGCGCCATGCCCCGACTCGTTTGAGGATATCACGCGATAGGTATGGATTTGACGATGTCCACAGCTGATGGTGGGTTATTTGGTTGGTAACCGCAGATTCACGAGGGGAGGACGGATTTCGCCCGGCTGCCTATTGTTTGGTTCGTCAGAGAATGACTCGGTGAAGGTCCCTCGTCCTTCCGGGCCCGGAAGGATCGGGATGACGAAGCGTTGCGTCGGCCACAAAATGCCCCCTCTCCCGATGGGAGAGGCCGGGGTGAGGGAGGTTCAACCATTCGATCTCCGCCGATCCGGCTTGTTGCCGTGCATGACGGCCCGGAAGGATCGGGATGACCACGAGTTACGTGAGCCTCGATAACGGCCAGCTGCCATCGACGCTCACGGGCGGGGCAAGCACCGCCCCTGCATCGGCGGCTCTTCTGATGTCCCCTTGATATACTTTTGTTTCGATCATTTTCTGCCGGACCCCCCACCTCCTGGCGAGTTTGCGGCATCCGCCCATAGATCCCCTCTACGCAAGGACACGCACGTGCGCGACCTCCTCGGTGACATCTCGACTCTTCGGCAACGCGTTGCCGGAATTGTGAGGCGACTTTGACCTGCCTGCACTTGAGACGCGCCTGACCGAGCTGGAGAAAGCGGCGTCACAGCCCGGTTTCTGGGATGACTCCCGGAAAGCGCAGGCGCTGTCCCGTGAGATGGCCGGGATCCGTGATGATGTCGACTCGTGGCGCGATGTCGAGTCGGGTTCCGAGTCACTTGAAGAGCTGGCGCAAATGGCGATCGAAGAAGCGGACGAGTCTCTGACGGACACCATCCGAGACGATTACGACGCCTTGATCGACCGCGTGCAGAAGATGGAGTTCGCCGTGCAGCTTTCGGGCGAGTACGACGAGCGGCCGGCGATCATCTCGCTCAAGCAGGGCGCCGGAGGCGTGGAGGCCCAGGACTGGGTCCAGATGTTGCTCCGCATGTATCTAAGGTGGTCGGAATCTCGCGGCTTCAAAGCGGCGGTCCTGGAATCGACCCCCGGTGATGAGACCGGTCTCAAGTCCGCCACGGCGCAGATCGATGGTCGATACGCCTACGGCTACCTGAAGTCTGAGCGCGGCGTTCATCGGATGGTCCGGCTCTCGCCCTTCGACGCCGACCACATGCGACACACAACATTCGCGCTGGTCGAAGTGCTTCCGCAGCCGGAGGACCAGGACACGTCGATCGATATCAACCCGGACGACCTGCGGATCGACACGTTCAGGGCGGGCGGCCACGGCGGCCAGAACGTCCAGAAGAACGATACGGCCGTGCGGATCACCCACATCCCCTCCAATATTGTCGTGTCGGTCCAGAACGAGCGATCACAGCTTCAGAACAGGGCCGTCGCTATGCGAATCCTGACGGCCCGGCTCATGGATATCCAGATGCAGGAGGCGGAGGCGGAGCGGGTCAAGCTGAAGGGCGCGCACGTAGCCCCGGAATGGGGCAGGCAGGTGCGGAGTTACGTGCTCCACCCGTACAAAATGGTGAAGGATCACAGGTCCGGGTACGAAACGGCGGACGCAGAGGGCGTGCTTGAGGGCGGGATCGACGGGCTGCTGGAGGCGTTTCTTTTGCACTCGGTCGGCGCAGTTTCGGATTCTTGAGTCCCCTGTTACCGATGCCCCCAAACCGGCAGTTCCTGTACAACGTAATAGAACGCAGTAACCAACTCCGGGTCGTAGGATTCGGGTTGCCGAGTATCGGAACCCGGAAATCCAATTCGGTCCCGGACCATCCAGGCGCCGTGCGGCGCGAAATCGCTCGGCCTTAACGAACGAGTAAAACGAGGTGTCGAGGCGCATGCTTCGAAAGTTGATCGCACCGGGCCTGGGCCTGGCTCTATCCATGGTCCTGATCGGAGCGCTGGCCTGCGGCGGTGGCGACTCCGACGACGAGGCGACGGACGATTCTGACGTCGCGGCGGGAACCTCTGACGAGCCTTCGGATAGCTCATCCGGGATCGAAATCTCGCCGGCGCTCGGTGGAAACCCGACGGCCGAACCGTCGGAAAGGTCCAGAACCGAAGGCGATAAATACGGCGGCACGCTGCTGCTGCTTGGCGGAGACCCGCCGACGCTGGACCCGGCGCTGGTCAGCGACACTTCCTCGGCGAGGATCGTGCTGGAACTGTTCTCCGGTCTCGTCCGGTTGGATCAAAACCTCAAGATCGTCCCGGACCTTGCCGAAACCTGGGAGATGTCCGACGACTTCACCGTCTATACCTTCACCCTCAGAAGCGACGCACGCTTCAGCGACGGCTCTCCCGTACTGGCATCCGATTTCAAGTACGCGATGGAACGCGCCGCCCACCCGGACACCGAGTCAACCGTTGCGGAGCTTTATCTTGGTGACATCGTCGGGATTCAGGAGATCATCGACGGCGACGGTAGCGTGACAACGGCGTCGGGCATCGAGGTGCTGGACGATCAAACCCTGAGATTCACCATCGACGCACCGAAGCCGTATTTCCTGGCCAAACTCACATACCCGACGGCGTTTGCACTCAGGCAAAGCAACGTCGAAAGCGGCGGCTCCCTCTGGACGGACAACCCTGTTGGAAGCGGACCGTTCATCCTGGAGAAGTACGACATCGGCGTTCAGATGATTCTCGCCCGGAACGAGAACTATTACGACCGGCCGGCATACCTGGACAGGGTCCAGATCAACCTGGCCGGCGGCGGGGCGATGCAGCAGTACGAAACGGACGAAATCGATATCACGGGCGTAGGGCTGTCGGACCTGGACCGGGTGCAAGATCCGAACGACGCACTCAACCGTGATCTCGTAAGTGTCCCGCCCGGTTTCACCACCAGTTACCTCGGATTCAACGTCGAAGAACCACCGCTCAACGATCTGAAGTTCCGGCAAGCTCTCGCCCATGCCATCGATAAAGACGAAATCGCAGAGGCGGTGTTCTCCGGACTGGTGCTTCCAGCCCGGGGAGTGCTGCCGCCGCAATTCCCGGGCTTCAACGCGGATCTACAACCGCTCGAGTTTGACGTTGCGAAGGCCCAACAACTTCTCGCCGAATCGTCCTACCCATCCCTCAGCGATCGTGATAAACGAATCGAAATCACGACACAGGGCACCGGCGCTTCGCCGAGCCTGTCGATCGTGGCGATGGCGGACATGTGGAGCCGGCACCTGGGTGTCGAAGTCGAAATCCAGCTGGTCGAGTTCGCTACCTACCTCCAGGATTTGCACAGGAACCGTCTCCAAGCCTACTTCGCCGGATGGGAGGCAGACTACCCGGACCCGCAGGACTGGATAGACATCCTGTTCCATAGCGAAAGTCCGCGGAACGACGGCAACTACTCGAATCCCGAGGTCGACCGCCTGGTAGAAAAAGCGCGCACCGAGCAGGACGTGATACGACGCACCGAGCTGTACCAGCAAGCCGAGCAGATGATCGTCAACGATGTCGCGTGGATCCCGGTCTGGTGGGACACGCAGGGCCTGGCACTCATCAAAGAACGAGTACAGGACTATAACTTCCAGCCGATGACGATCGAGATCTTCAAGGACGTCTGGATTCAGGAGTAAGAACGCACGGGTCCCGGCGATCTGCCGGGATACACCGTGAGTAACTGGTTTCCAGGCTTGACCCGCAGCACCGACCGGAGGCAGAGTCCCGCACATGCTCGCCTATATCGTGCGGAGACTCCTGTGGACGCCGGTCCTGCTGCTGGCCGTGTCCGCGATCGTGTTCGCACTGGGCCACTACGGGCCGGGAGACCCGGTGGAGATACAACTCGGCCAGCACTACACCGAGGAGCAGGCAGATCGCCTTCGCGAGTCCCGCGGGCTGAACGATCCGATCTATGAGCAGTACGGACGCTACGTCTGGAACGCGATACAGGGCGACTTTGGCGAGAGTTTCAAGTTCCAGGGCCGGGACGTGGCCGAGCTACTTGGTCCCAAGCTAAAGGTCTCGGCACAACTCTTCCTGGCGGCGTCGGTCATAACGATCGGTCTCGGGGTGCCGCTGGGGTTCTACACCGCACTCAAACAGGGGACATGGCTGGACCCCGCAATCGTGTCAGGATCGCTGGCGCTTAACGCCATGCCGGTTTTCCTGACAGCCCCGTTCTTAATCATGTTCTTCGCTATCAAGCTCGAATGGATCCCGGTAGCCGGATGGGGGGGATTTTTCGACACGCGGATCATCCTCCCGGCGCTGACGATTGGATTGCCGGGCGTCGCTGTATTCACGAGGATCATGCGTTCAAGCACGCTGGACGTGCTCGGCGAGGACTACGTCCGCACGGCCCGTGCGAAGGGCGTGCACGAGTTTGTGGTCAACTACCGTCACGTCGCCCGGATCGCCCTGATCCCGATCCTGACGCTGGTAGGGTTCTCACTCTCCGGCCTGCTCGGAGGGGCGTTAATCGTCGAGCTGATCTACGGCGTCCCCGGCGTCGGACGGTTCACCCTGGACTCGTTATTCGCGCGGGACTTCCCGGTCATCATGGCGGTGTCTTTGATCGGCGCTGCCTCCCTGGTCATAGCGAACCTGGTCGTCGACATCCTCTACTCCGTGGTGGACCCGCGGATCAGGTACCAGTAAGCCTGTATGAGCCTCCCACGAGAGAATCCCGGAACCACCCGGGACCACGTCACCTCGGGCACCAGCCCGCTCCGCCAGGCGTGGGGTCGCTTGCGGCGGAAAAAAATCGCTATGGCGACACTGTCGATCATCGTGGTCATATACGCGATCGGCGTCTTCGCCAAACCGGTCTCTACCCACTCGTACTCACGGACAGACCTGTCTCGCACACAGGAAGGACCGAGCGCCGATCACATTTTCGGGACGGATCGGCTGGGCAGGGACATATTCACGCGCGTCGTGTGGGGCATACAGACCACCGTCATCCTTACCGTGATCGCGGTCGGCACCGGCGGTATCGTTCTGGGCGTGACACTGGGGCTGGTCGCCGGATACTTCGGCGGGAAAACGGACGCGCTGATCATGCGCTTCGGGGAGGTGGTAGCCGCGTTCCCGAGTATTTTGCTCGTCATCCTGATCGCCGCCACGTTAAGACCGCGTATCGTCGGGTGGACGCGTGATTTTGAAGACTGGAGCAACTTCCCCGATTGGAGTCCGGTTGGCGGGCTGGTCGAGTCCGGGTTTGTCGATTACTTCGTGGTGACCATCGCCCTGCTTCCGTTCGCGTGGTTCGGCATGATGCGACTGGTGCGCGGGCAGGTTCTCGGTATCCGCAACGCAGACTACATCGAAGCGGCGCGGGCCATCGGTGTTTCAACACCCCGCCTTTTGTTTTCTCACATTTTGCCAAACGTGACCGGGACCATCATCGTGACGGCATCTTTCAGCATGGGCGCGATCGCCGGAAGCGAGTTAATCCTGAGCTTCCTCGGGATAGGCGTGCAACCGCCCCGGCCCAGCTTAGGGTTCATGATCTCGGACGTATCGGGGCGCGGATCGGCGGTGGTTTCCGTCATGCAGAATCATCCGGAACAACTGCTCGCGCCGATCATCGTGATCTGGCTGCTGATATTCGCATGGAGCCTTTTCGGCGATGCCCTGAACGACGTGTTCAATCCGCGAACCCGGTAACAGGAGACAATCGATGCCCTTGTCCGACGTGAAAGCCCTCACCTTTGACGTGTTCGGGACCGTAGTCGACTGGCGGGGCAGCGTGTCGCGTGAGATCGCTTCGCTGGCCGGCGAGCGCGGCCTGGATATCGACGCCGATCTGTTCGCTGACGAGTGGCGCGCCGGGTACGGACCCGGCATGAACAGGGTGCGGACCGGGGAGTGGGGGTGGATCGGCATCGACGCCATCCATCGGCGCCGGCTCGACGAGCTGCTGGTCCGGTTCAACATCGAGGGGTTGACCGAGGATGAGACCACTCACCTGAACAAGATCTGGCACCGGCTCGACCCGTGGCCGGAGGCCGTCGAAGGGCTAACCCGGCTGAAGAGCAAGTTCATCATCGCCAGCCTGTCCAACGGCAGCGTGGCCCTGCTCACTAACATGGCCAAACGCGCCGGGCTGCCGTGGGACTGCGTGCTGTCGTCGGAGTTATCGGGCCACTACAAGCCGGACCCGGAGTCCTACCAGAAGGCGGCCGAGTTGCTGGGACTCGAACCCGGCGAGGTGATGATGACCGCCGCCCATCAGAACGATCTGCGGGCAGCCGCCGGGTCCGGCCTGCGCACTGCGTTCGTCAGGCGCCAGGACGAGTTCGGCCACGGCACGGGTCTCGGTAACACGGCGGACCCCGAAAGCGACCCGTCATTCGATTTCACGGCCAACAGCTTCAACGATCTGGCCGACCAGCTGGGTTGTGCCTAGCGCGGGGGCTTATTGGGATACCGTTGGCTGGAACACGCAGGGGCGTATGGCAATACGCCCTCCGGTCATCGAAGAGCAACGCAATAGCGCACAACAGCGCCGGGGGGGGGCGAACATAGCGTCCTGAGGCCCTCGAAGGACCGGGTCCGTCGGCAACAACAGAAAAGGTCAACACACGCGCTAGACCCACGGCCGGATCACGATCCGACCCTGTTCCCCTCACCCCAACCCTCTCCTAATTGGAGAGGGGGCAACATCGCTTCCCACAACCCTGTGACCTCGGACCCCGCACATGCGGTCCTTTATTGGTAGGATTGCGCCGGTCTCTGAATCGGCCGGGGATAACGACGTAATCCCCGGGGTCTCCACTTAAGGAAGTGAACGTGACTTTTTTCCATTCCCGCCGTTCATCGGTGGTCGCACGAAACGGCGCCGTCGCCACGAGCCAGCCGCTCGCCGCACAGGTCGGACTCGATACATTGAAAGCTGGCGGCAACGCCGTCGACGCCGCTGTCGCTACGGCCGCCGCGCTCAACGTGCTGGAACCGATGTCCACGGGAGTCGGCGGCGATATGTTCGCCCTTGTGTGGAAGGCCGACGAGAAACGGGTCCGGGCGCTGAACGGCAGCGGCCGCTCGGCAACCGCGGCGAACCGGGATGATGTCGTGCGACGCGGGCATTCCGGGATCCCGACGGAGGGTCCGGACGCTGCGTTCTCCGTCTCCATTCCCGGCGCCGTGCACGGCTGGGAGACGCTGCTGGAAGAAGACGGCACTATGACGCTGTCCGAGGTGTTGCAACCTGCGATCAAGTACGCCCACGAGGGCTACGGCGTCAGCGAAATCATCGCCAACCAGTGGCAGGGCTCCGAAGAGAAACTGGCGTCGCGCCCATCCGGCCGTGAAATGCTTCCGAAGGGCCGTGCTCCCAAACACGGAGAGATCGTCAATCTGCCTGAGCTTGGACGGACGCTCGAAGTGGTCGCAGAAGGCGGCAGCGAAGCCTTCTATAAAGGGGAGACCGCCAAAAAGCTCTCCGATTTCGTCCAGTCCGAGGGCGGATGGATCACCGAAGAGGACATGGCCGCCCATCACTCCGACTGGGATGTGCCGATCCACACCGAGTACCGGGGTGTTGATGTCTGGGAATGCCCGCCCAACGGCGACGGGATCGCCGCCCTGATGGCGCTCAACATCGCTGAAGGTTTCGATATCGGCGGGATGGGATTCCAATCCGCTGATACGTACCACCACCTGATCGAGTCGATGAGGCTCGGCTTCAACGATGCGCTGGACCACGTAGCTGATCCCCGTGTCAACGAAGTACCGATCGACTGGATGATGTCCAAAGACCGGGCGGCCGAGCAGCGCTCGCGCATCTCCGGCGGCCGTGCCATGGATGACATTGCCCCGGGGATGCCTTACCTGAACTCCGACACGGTCTACCTGACCGTTATTGATGGCGAAGGCAACGCCTGTTCTTTCATCAACAGCCTGTTCCAGGGGTTCGGCAGCGGAATGGTCGTGCCCACAACGGGCATCGCGCTCCAGAACCGTGGCGCACTGTTCTCACTGGACTCGAACCACGCAAACTTCCTCAAGGGTGGAGCGCGGCCGTTCCAGACCATCATCCCGGCCATGGCGACCAGGGACGGCGAGATGTGGCTCAGCTTTGGCGTGATGGGCGGTTTCATGCAGCCCCAGGGCCACCTGCAGATGATCTCAAACATGGTGGACTTCAACCTGGACTCGCAGCAGGCGCTCGACGCCCTGCGGTTCCGTGTGTTCCTGGAGTCAGGAACGATCGGCCTTGAGGCCGGCGTGGACCCGGACACCGTAAAGGACCTGCAGCGGCGCGGTCACCAGGTCATGGTCGCGGATGGATACGACCGCGTCGGTTACGGCGGCGGCCAGATCGTCTCACGCGACGCGGAGACGGGTGTGCTCGTCGCCGGGTCCGAGCCCCGCAAAGACGGCGCGGCGGTCGGTTACTAGGGTTTCCAATGACCCCCTCCTGATGCAGGAGTGGGTTCGGGGGTGGTTATTTACGGGCGTTACGCCAACACGCGACCCACCTCCAACCTCCTGCCCGCCAGGGAGGAGGCGCAAAGCAAAAAGGGCGTATTGCCATACGCGCCTACAACGACTCTCCGTTAAAGGAGGACGACCGGATGAAGATCGGATTCATCGGACTCGGGAACATGGGCCGGCACATGGCGAGGCACGTCCTCGAAGGCGGCCACGATCTGAGCGTATTCGACCTCGTACGCGAGGCAGGCAAACCGCTGGAAGAGGCCGGCGCGACCTGGGCGACCAGTCCAGCCGATGCGGCCCGCGGGGCCGATATCGTTTTCACCTCCCTGCCCCTGCCAGCCAACGTGCTGGAGGTGGCGACCGGCGAGGGAGGTGTGCTCTCCGCCATCTCACCCGGAGCGGTTTTCGTCGACCTCAGCACCATCGACCCCGACACCGCCGTGACGCTGGACGCTGCCGTCCGGGCTGCGGGCGCTCACGCGCTTGATTCACCCGTTAGCGGCGGCACGACCGGCGCAGAGCGTGGAGATCTGTGCCTGATGGTCGGCGGCGATCGCGATGTATTCGAACGCGTCACGCCCGTTCTGAACCTGATCGGCGATGGCGACAAGCTCGTCTACTGCGGCGGGATCGGCACCGGCTCCATCTGCAAGCTCGCCAATAACCTGATCGGCCTTAGCACCGGCGTAATCATCTCCGAGGCGTTCGGGATGGCGATGAAGGCCGGGGTCGATGCCCGCACGCTCTACGACGTAATCACGGCGTCTTCGGGCGATAGCGCGTCGCTGCGCGGCTGGGGCACGTCGATCCTGGAAGGTAACTTCGAGCCGGGGTTCATGGTGGACCTCGCGGCGAAGGACGTCGGCCTCGCGACCCAGCTCGGCCGCTCACTCGGCCTTGCGATGGAGGCGGCGAATATCGCGCAGCAGCGCTTCATCGAGGCGCAGCGGCGCGGCTGGGGCCGTGACGCCACGCCCGCGATCGCTCGCATCCAGGAAGAGCGCGCCGGCGTCGAGTTCCGGTTTCCAGAGGCCGAAGAAGAGGACTAGCGGACGGGTCGCAAACGTAACCGACCCACATCTGCACTTCGAGTGCCTCGGGGCACGATAGAAAGCCTCAGGTCGCGACCCTTTCGGCGTCGAAAGATCAATTGGCGCGACGCGATCCACCTCCAGATCCTTCGAGGGCCTCAGGACGGGCTCTCCTCCCTCCCGGGGAGGAGGCTTTCTAGCTGCCCCTTCCAATGTCGGGGCAGGGGGTGGTTACTGCTGGGTGAAAGTGGTGTTCGTCCGCACGTCTTCCCACTTTTACAGAGATATCACCCTTATCAAGTCCATAAACTCCCGTTTACTGCTCTTTTCTAGACTTTTGTAGAATATACAGGAATTAATGCGTATTCTATGAGCAGACAAGGGCGTGACACCTCTTCGCCCCGCACTCCCCGTAAGGAATCCCGTGTAGATGGCAAGCCTTAAAGTCCGTGACGTTGCCGCCCGGCTCAATGTCAGCGAGAAAACCGTTTACAAGTGGCTCACACAGGGGTTAATCCCGGCGACCAAGCTGGGACGCACCTGGGTCGTTACAGAAGAGTCGCTCGAAGCCGTGCTGGCGACTCCCGCCAGCCCGAACGTGACACCCGCCGTCACGCCTGCACGTTCTCAGATGCCGTATCCGGCTCACCCTCAGGAAGGCTCCAACTTGTCCGCCGAAGCACGGGAGTTGGACACCCTGAACCGAATCAACGCATTAGCAGAGGGTGCGATCAAGACGGGCATCAACGCCGTGCTGTTACCGAGGAGCGGCAGCGATGAGACGAAACGCGCCATCGGGCAGGCGCTCGAAGAGGCGCGCGGCGAGGTGCTGCTGCAGGGCATCGGCCTTCGAGAATTCTTCGGCGATATGCACTACACGCCCGTCCTACGGCGCATGATGAACGAGGACAGGAACGTCTCGGTACGCGCCCTGCTTGTGCACCCGTTGAGCGACTTTGCACGCGCCCGTGCTATCGCCGAAATCGGGGCCCGGTTCGTCGATGAATCCAGCTTTCGCGCCGGGCCGTTATTCGGCGACAGCTGGCGGAGCCTGAACATGATCTCGTCGCTCCGCAGGACCGCCCTCGAGGGCGTAAACGCCAGCCTCGACGTGCGTTTTGCTGATCACTGGCCGTCCGTGTACCTGTTGATGACGGAAGAGTGCTGTTTCGTCGAGACCTACCACTTCGGCAGACCGGATTCCGGCCCCGATGGTTCATCCATCGACGGCCTCGTCCCGATCTTGAAACTCTCCGCAGACGCCCCCTACCACCGAATACTTCGGAGCCACTTCGAATATGTGTGGGGCGGCGCCAACCCTTACATCTCGGTCCAGACACTTGAGCAGGTGGCGGAAACGGTCAGGGTCAGCATCTAGAACAACCCGAACTCGGCCGGATGTAAGGTCTTGAACATGCGCAGCATCGGAAACTTCCGGAACTTTCCGCCCCGCATCGTCGAATAAACCGCCCAATTAGCCCTTCGCCGCTCCCTAACATCTGTCGATCGAATGGTTCTAGTTCTAACGGACCACGCGCCCGCTCGCGCGAGCCCGGATGAACCGAGCAACCAGAACAACTCCAAGCGCAACAGGGGTCATACACATTGGGCAAAATCAACGTCGCCGTCGTGGGAGTGGGCAACTGCGCCTCATCCCTCATACAGGGCGTGCACAAGTACCGGGAAGCTGAAGAAGGCATCGACATCCCCGGCATCATGAACACCGTGCTCGGCCCGTATCACGTGGGCGATATCGACGTGGTAGCAGCGTTCGACGTGGACGCCGACAAAGTCGGCAAAGATCTGTCCGAGGCGATCCGCTCAGGCCAGAACAACACGGTCGAGTTTCACGACGTGCCGCACACAGGCGTGACCGTGGACCGCGGCATGACCCACGACGGCATTGGCCAGTACCTTTCCGACGTGGTGACCGTGAACCACGACCCCTCGACCCCCGGCGGCCAGACCGCCGACATCGTGAACATCTTGCGTGATCGCGAGGTCGACGTGATGATCAGCTACCTTCCCGTCGGCTCGGAAGAGGCGACCAAGTGGTACGTGGAGCAAGCCCTTGCGGCCGGCGTCGGTTTCGTCAACTGCATCCCCGTATTCATCGCACGCGAGCCGTACTGGCAGAAGCGTTTCGAGGATCGCGGTGTGCCGATCGTCGGCGACGACATCAAGTCCCAGGTCGGGGCCACGATCATCCATCGCGTACTGACCCGGCTGTTTGAAGACCGCGGCGTACAGCTTGACCGTACGTACCAGCTCAACTTCGGCGGCAACACGGATTTCCTCAACATGCTGGAGCGTACCCGCCTGTACTCGAAAAAGATCTCGAAAACCGCTGCGGTGAAGTCGCAGCTGGAGCAGGAGATCAAGACAGACGATGTGCACATCGGCCCGTCGGACCATGTGCCGTGGCTCCAGGACCGCAAGTGGGCCTACATCCGGCTGGAGGGCACGTCCTTCGGGGATGTTCCGCTCAACGTCGAGCTCAAACTCGAGGTTCACGATAGCCCGAACTCCGCCGGGGTCGCCGTAGATGCCATCCGGTGTGCGAAGATCGCCATGGACAACGGGATTTCCGGCGCCATCCAGGCCCCGTCTGCGTACTTCATGAAGTCGCCGCCGGTCCAGTACACCGACGACGAGGCCCGCCAGATGGTGGAGCTATTTGCGGGCGGGGAGATGAACCCCGAGAATAACTTCACCCCGCGAAAGTTCAGCGGTGTTGCAGACGCGCAGCAGTAGACCGCCCTTGATGTAGAACTCAGCGCCGCCGGGGTAGGCAATCAGTAGCGGGAGGATGAGCAGATCAAGATCGCTCTGGTTTCCCCTTACGACTTCGCGTATCCGGGCGGCGTAACGACTCATATCACGCGCCTCGCAGATCAGTTCACCGCCAGCGGCCACGAGATCACTATCCTGGCCCCCTGTTCCGTGGACCCGGATGTCATCCCCGATTACGACATCGTGCCGTGCGGCCGGCCGGTCCCGGTGCCGATCGGCGGCACGGTGGCCCGCGTGGCTCTTTCCGTCTGGAGGCGTCCCCGGATCAAGGCCTTGATCCGCAACGGCAGTTACGATGTCGTGCACATACACGAGCCATTCGCCCCGGTTCCCCCGAACCTGGGGGCGCGAACCTCTTCCGCGCTCACCGTCGGAACGTTTCACGCGTACAGGGAGCACGGACACCTGTACCGGATGTCGAAGTACATGCTGCGCACGAGTCCACGGCGGCTCGATGGCCGTATCGCCGTATCGAACGCGGCGCGCAGTTACGTAAACAGGTTTTATCCGGGCGATTACGAGATCATCCCGAACGGAATCGACTTCGACCGGTTCGCCACAACAGCGCCGCCGCTGGAGGAGTTTGACGACGGCCGGATAAACCTCGTATTCGTTGGCCGCATGGAAAAGCGGAAGGGCCTCCGTTACCTGTTGAGCGCGTATGCCGACCTCAAGTGGGACTACCCGGAGTTGCGGCTGATAGTGGTTGGTCCGGGCGAACCAGACGCCGAATCCCAGCGCGTGATGGGCGAACGCAATCTGACGGACGTAGTGTTCGCCGGGCGCGTCTCGGACGAACTGCTTCCCGCCTACTATCAGGCGGCAGACATTTTCTGCAGCCCGGCGACCGGCGGCGAGAGTTTCGGAATCGTGCTGCTTGAGGCAATGGCCGCCGGAGTTTCGATAGTCGCGTCCGACATCGCCGGTTACCGTGGTGTGGTCGATCACGGCCTGGACGGGCTTCTGGCGAGACCGGGCGACCATGTCATGCTGGCGGGCGCCATCCGCACCCTGGTCGAGGATCCGGACCTCCGAAACCGGATCGGCGCCGCCGGCCGTATCAAGGCGCAGCGCTACCGATGGTCGAATGTTGCCTCCCGGGTACTCGACTTTTACGAACGGACCGCCAGACGGCCCGAGCTGGCCCGGCTCGCTTAGATCTCAGCAATCACCGTGCAACCCGGATAACGAGGAAAGGCCTCAACAACGCGTGCCCAGTCTCCAGACCGCCCGCTACGCGCTGCGTGGAAAAATCGCCCGATGGTTTGAGGAGCCGGCTTCGGCCGCCCTGGACAAGATAGGGTTCACGCCGAACCTGGCGACACTGACGGGCACGGCGATTTCCGTTGGCGCCGGAGCGGCCGCGGCGGATGGACGCTTTGTACTCGCCGGGGTGCTTGTAATCGTGGGGGCCACGTTTGACATGCTGGACGGTGGAATCGCACGCCGGACCGGACGTGTCTCACGCCGTGGGGCGCTGCTGGACTCGGTAATGGACCGCGTCTCTGAGGGCGCTTTATTACTTGGCCTGCTGGTCTTCTACACGCGCGCTGCGACGTCCGATCAAACACTTGCGATCCTTGCCTTTGTCGCCTTCTCCGGTTCGATGATGGTGAGCTACGTGCGCGCCCGTGCAGAAGGCCTTGGCATGAAGGGCACCGCCGGATTCGCCACAAGACCCGAGCGCGTGGCGGTCATCACCGTAACGCTGTTATTCAGCCAGCCGGACTGGGGTTTATGGATCCTGGCTGTAGCCACCCCGCTGAGCGCGTTGTACCGTTTCTGGGCCGAGTGGCGCAGCGCCGATGAAACCGACTGAAATCGACGACGGCGCGGCCACAGAAGACACCGAACCCTTTCCACTTGTTACGACGTATCACGTTCAGCACCATGAACAGATCCATCTTTAGAAGACCGGCGGCAAAGCGAGTCCCGTTACGCGGGGTTGCGCTATGGACGTCGTTGGCGATCGCCGTCACGGCGTTCGTTTTGCCCGGCCTGCATTCCGGTGCTGACAGGGTCGCCGCCGCCGGGGAATCGTCCACCGAAATCCTGAGTCACTCCGTAGTAAGCAAGCTCCCGGACGGAATCGAGTTCACGGCGAACGTCGCCGGCGATGTGGAGGAAATCACCGCCCGCTTCTCGATCCAGGGCCGGCGGGCCACACAGTACGACTACCTTGATTTTGGCGAGCCCGCCGTCTTCACTACTACCGCGCCGGCAAACGGACTCTTGTTTTACAAGACGGATACAGTCGCTCGTTACCTGCCGCCGGGCGTGACGATGGAGTACCGGATCGAGGTCCTCGACTCGAACGGGGATGTCCACGAGTCTGAGCCGAGCCAGATCGTCCTGACCGATTCCCGGTTCGAGTGGGAGACGGTATCGAGTGGCGGCGTGACTGTGTACTACCACGGACCGGTCACCACGCGTGCGAATTCGTTGCTGGACGCCTCTCTCCAGACGATACAGAACATGGCGCCTGTACTTGGCATACCCTTCGAGGGCGCGCCGATAAACGTCACGATGTACAACAACATCGCGGAGATGATCGACGCCACGGTCGCCCGCAGCGGCGCCATCTCGCGAGAGTTGATCACCGAAGGCCAGGCCTTCTCTCCCGAGAACACGGTCCTGGTACTTGGAGGAAGCTCTCGCTCCACCGGAACGATGTCGCATGAATTGACCCATGTCCTTTTGAGTCGTGCGGTATCCGGGGCCCGTTCTTCCGTGCCCGCATGGCTCAATGAAGGCCTGGCCGAGTACGGGAATATCGATCCCGGAGTGGCGTACGAACGTTACCTGGAATGGGGCATCGATACGAACCGGATCGCACCCCTGACGGCGCTGAGCACCTTCCCGGGCGACCCGGATCTTGTGATCGTCAGTTACGGGCAGGGACGTGCTGTCGCCAGGTTCATGATTGAAGAGTTCGGGCCGGGGAAGATGGCCGAACTGCTGGCCGAATTTGACGCCAGCAGGGATTTCGACGCCGCTATGTTGCAGGTGTACGGACTCGATCGCCGTGGCCTGGACGAGTTGTGGCGGAGTACCGTCGGCGCATTCCCGCTGGCTGAAGAGCAGGTCATCGCCACCCCGACCGCGGTCGCATATCCGACCTTTGTCCCCTACACGCTGGACAATCTTGGCGCGGCGCCGACATCAACCCCCGCGCCAGATTCGGACCCGGAGCCACAGCCCTCGCCCTCGCCAGAAACGGTGTCGGACCCCGATGACGAAGCTGAATCGGGCGGCGGCGGTTGCTTCGCTGCGCCCGGCGCGCCGGTAGAGGGCGGCATGGCGTTGATCATCGTCGCCGTCGGCTCGGCGGCGGCGCTCCGCACGGTACGCCGGAAGAGCTGATCTCGGGCGCGCGCCCTCTCGGATACCTGAAGCCGTTGACACGTCCACGGCCTGCGTCCCGGCACGCTCCCGGGTGGCGCGCTACGCATTTCGTCTGAATTCCGGGCAGATGTAACCGGGCCGTCACGTCTGCGTAACATTTTGGAAACATAACGACCATACCGTGACTCCCCATCGTACGTGTGCCGTCCGTGGCGCGCGGTTGGCTAAAATCTCAGGAGGATTGGCCGATATGGATTCTGGAAACATAGCGTGGATGCTGACGGCTTCTGCGTTGGTGTTATTCATGACACCAGGTCTCGCTTTCTTCTACGGCGGACTCGTCCGCGGCAAGAACGCGATAAACATGATCATGTACAGCTTCACCGCGATGGGCGTCGTGAGCGTCGTCTGGTTGCTCTGGGGATACTCACTGGCCTTTGGGGGTAGCAACGAGTTAATTGGGAATTTTGACTTCCTGGGATTTGAGGGCGTCAAATCTACCGTCGCTCCCA
>JASLLE010000074.1 GCA_030747175.1 Dehalococcoidia bacterium
AAGTGCCAGAAATCAATATGCGTAACCTAGACGCGCTTCAATTGCTTTGACTGACACTTAACTGACAGGTCAATTACATGACCGTTACAGAGTCACAGCGGTGTCCCGGCGCCGATAGGGGCCGGGACTTTGCCGGAGAATCACCGGGACGCATTACCGGCGGTCGGCTAGCCGCCCTGTGTGGACGAGAGCGGGTTGAACGTCACCCGGCTTAACACCGCGTCGCCCGTGTTCTTAAAGTGGTGGAGCGATCCCGGCGGCACCATCACGCAATCGCCGGCTTTGATCGGGTACTCAGTACCGTCCACCCAGATAATGCCCTCACCGCGGGTGATGTAGGCCTGGTGCTCCCAGGGGTGCGTGTGGTGGGCGCTGGCCTCCCCGGGCTGGTGATCGTGGTAGAGCGTTACCACCGTGGGGACACCGTCGTCCGGACCGAGGATCGGGTTGCCGTGGTCTGCCCTGTTCTTGATTACCGGTTCCAATGGACGCTCCCTGGTGATTGCTCGTTTCGCGGGGGCGGCGCTCGCCCCGCCCAATTTCGACGAGCGCAGTCTACGCGCGTCCGTCGTCATTTCGCAGAGGCGCCCCATACCGTCCGCCTATCCCGGCCCTGCTCCACCATGAACGCAGTCTTCTGCGTCCTGAGCTCGATCTCCTGTCATCCTGGGCATATATGCCAAGAATGACATGGGGACAGGTCGGGACGGCAAAGGCGAGGCCAGAACGGCAGGGCGAGTTCGGGACTGCATCAATTGCGCCCCATCTGATCACGGACACAACGCCAGCGTCCCGATCCTTCCGGGGAAGGAGAAGAACCGGGATTACCATCGTCAGATAAAGCTCGAAAATTCCTCCAGCGACTTCCGGCCTATATCCGGCACAGTTGCGTCCTCGGCCGGATACCCGGCCACCAGCAACAGGAACGCCCGTTCGTTCGGCGGCCGTTCCATGATCTCGTTCAAAAACCCCATCGGGCTCGGTGTATGCGTCAGCGTAGCCAGCCCCGCATGGTGTAGCGCCGTGATGAGAACTCCGGTCGCTATCCCGACCGACTCACGGGCGTAATAGTGTTTCACTCGCCGACCGTCCGGCAGCAAGCCGTAGCTCTCCTCGAAGATCCCGATCAGCCAGGGCGCCGTCTCAAGAAAGGGCTTCTCGGCGGAAGTGCCGAGCGGCTCCAGCGCGTCGAGCCATTCCTGCGGCGCCCGGCCCGAGTAGAACTCCCGCTCCTTTTCCTCCGCCGCTATCCGGATGCGCCGTTTGACCGCGGGGTCGCCCACCACGGCAAAATGCCAGGGTTGCATGTTCGCCCCGCTCGGAGCACTCCCGGCGGCGCGCAGGCAATCATCCAGCACCTCACGCAGCGGAACCCGATCCGAAAAGTCCCGCACGGTCCGGCGCCGGCCGATCTCAGAGTAGAAGTCGGCGGCGCGGCCTCTCATCTCGTCATCGGAGTACGCGGTGTACCCGGCTAGCGGAACGAACTCGGGACCACTCACCTCTGTTCCATCTTCACGGGATTTACGAGCTTGCCGATTCCCTGCACCTCGACCACGACCTGGTCGCCGGGGTTCATGTTGCGAGGCTCGCCCGTGGTACCCGACCACACGATGTCGCCGGGTTTGAGCGTCATCTGCTGGCTGATGTAGCTGACCAGCACGCCGAAGTCGAAGTACATATCGGCCGTACTGGCCCGCTGCACTTCTTCGCCGTTCAGAGTGACGATCATGTCGCCCCCGGCCCTGGGATCGAAATCGGTGTCGATCCACGGGCCGATTGGCGCAAAGGTGTCGCTGCCTTTACCGCGCCACATCGAGTTGTCGTTGGCCTGCCACGTTCGTTCGCTGACGTCGTTGCCGCAGGTGTAGCCAAGGATGTGGTCCCACGCCTGCTCCGGGCTGATCCGCCGTGCCGTTTTACCTATTACCGCGAGGCACTCGCCCTCGTGCTGGATCCCGGTCGTGGAGTCGTACGGAATCACGATGTCGTCGCCCGGATTGATGATGCTGCTCACGGCCTTGTGCCAGGGCTGCGGAGTCTCCGACATCTCGGCCTGCCCGGTGATGCTGGTCGCCTCGTGAAGGTGGTCCGCAAAGTTAACGCCCGGCCCGAACATCTGGCTCGGCGTCGCCGGAGCGAGAAACCGGACATCGCTCAAAGCGTGCGAAGCGGGCGTCCGATCGAACGACCCGAAAACGTCCCCCCGGATTTCGACAACAGAGTCGCCTTCGACGATCCCGTACCGGGCCAACCCATCAACCTCAAAACGAGCAATTCGCATAACAAACCCCCATGAACAAACAGCTGAAAACACCTGGAACCAACTGGCCGGCCCGCGGCGAAGGCCGGTGATGAGGGCAGGTTACGCCTCAAACACCGCAGGGGCGAATAACCGGCGCTCCCGCGGAGCAAACCGGCCCTCGCCCTCGACCGCTCCCACGCCCATACCAGACCCCGGACATTCAGAAAGGCATCATGGACTCGACCAACGTCATCCTGAACTCGATTCAGGATCGGACCATCCACCGCCGACCAGCTTCGGACAAACGAAACCATCGGTAAATGCCCCCCGAAAGTCCAGGAACGAGCCGGGCGAGTGACACACACACGGGCTTGACTGGAATCGGACTTCAGGTCGTACGCTCCCTGGACTGCGGCCCTGCCGACTCGGCGGTTGAGACGGGGTAGGCGCTACCGATCAGGGTTTGAATGACAATCTGAGGAACACACCATGACCAGCGCAAAACCAGCGATTCCTGTCATCGCCGTAAGCGACGGCGTCTCCCGGATCTCAGGACGTCCCTACAACCCGATCGACCTCGCCCGGGTCAATGACCAGGTCGTGAGAATGGCGCTCATAAAGGGCGAATATCACTGGCACCACCACGAGAACGAGGACGAACTCTTTTACGTGGTCGAGGGCCGAATCACGATCCAGATGAAGTCCCCGTATGCAGACATCACCCTGAGCGAAGGCGAGATGGCCGTCGTCCCAAAAGGCATCGAACACTGTCCGCTGAGCGACGAAGAAAGCTACGTCCTGATGTTCGAGCCAGCTTCATTGCAGAGTGCGGGCGAGGTCGGCGACAGGCCGGACGAATAGGTTGAACGTCGGTTGGCACATCGAGAAAGGGAAGTCGCTCGTCCTGACCCGCCGCCGGAGACATGTGCAGGTTCTTACAGAACGTCGGTCCACGGCGCGTATTGATCCGGGCAAGCGCTCTCGGCCTGCTCACCATCACTGGTCAGACTTGTGCCGTCTCCGGTTTGCCGCGGTTATTCGGGAAACTCGAGCCCGGGCATCTTGAACACGCGCCTTATCAGATAACCGACGAGTGCGTTGGACTGCGCTGCGTAGACTGGCGTCCTCCGTTTTCGAAACGTCGGATTCCACCGCATCCCGGCCTGCGGACTTGGAGTGACTCGCCGGTTCATTCTGGCGAACCTGGTGACGATTGAAACGCGACCTCGTTATGTCATCGTTCATCTTGCGAAATTGGTATACAGCGTTGACGACAACAACGGCGATGACAGCAACCATCGCTGCCACGATCCCGGAAGTTGTATCGGGGTCGATCACGCTCAGCAGTGCAGTTTTGTCCACCATCGCGTTCAACCTCAAGGGCTCCCCCGACCAGGCCGTGCAACATTATCCGTCATTTTCGTGTCGTCGATCGACGCCTCTGACCTGACAATGATTCAGCTCGGACGGATTCAATGGCCACAGGCCATAATCCAGCGCCCGCGCCGGCGTGAAGATGCGCCGCAGGATGCATCGGATTTTGCCTTCCCTTCCCTTCCCTGGCAGAGTGCGCGGCATCTCGGCCCTGAACGCCGGGAGAATCAAATAGCGGAAACACTGCCCGCCGCCGATGGATCGGATCGGCGATTCAACATCACCCGTTGATGATCACGCCCAGGGTGGTCTCGCCTTTTAGGAAGTCTCGATTGACCGCCGTGACGGTCACGGTCACCGGATATACGCCGCCCTTTTCGTAGGTGTGATATCCGAAGATATCGCCCGAACCCATGATGGTCTTGCTGCTGATGAGGGTCGGGTGCTCAAACCAGCCCTGCTCCGTGGTCCCGTCACCCCAATCGATATCTACGCGCAGCACGTCGTAGATGAAGGTCGATCGGGCGTCAAACGAGTGCAGGTGGAATACGGACCCCGCCACCCCGAACAATGACTCACGCCAGAACACGCTGATCACGTCCGGCTCGGGCGTGGCGATCAGGAGGGGGGCGGGCGTGGCAGTGGGGAGCGCAGCCGCCGGGGTTGTTTCGGGTGTTGGAGTGGGCGTCCGCGTGACCGTCGGGGCCGGCGTGGCCGTAGCCTCGACCGACACAGCGAAAACGGGCAGGTACGGAACAGGCGTGGGAGTAGAAAGACGCGCCGGAACCTCCGTCTCGGCGGCAACCGAAACTACCTCATCCTTCACCAGCCCCGAGAAGATCGACGCAGACTCACCGGCGAGCATTTCCAGTTCGGGATCGATTTCGTGCAGATTTGACCAGCCGGATACGCGCGAATCACCGAGGGCGTTCCCGGCGGATATTCGATAACGAGAGCCGTGTGGTTGCTCCGGCAGCGTTATCGAATAGGCGATCCGGCCTTCGACACCCACGGGAGGTCCCGTAGCCAGCCTCTGCACAACGGGATCTCCGAGATCTCCGACGAGCATATAGCCGGTGGACGGTTGGCCTTCAAGGACGAGCGCCGTCTCGACGTCCTCGCTGCTGACGATGTATGTGATGATCTCGCTTCCACCGTCTCGTAACGGCGCGAGCCACGCCAGGCGTATCCCGCCTTCGGCCAGTTCGGTAGATACCACCGCCGGCGGGGGTCCGGGGGTTCCGGCGACGAGGACCGGCTTCGAAGGGCCGGAGTCCGGACCAAACCCGGCTTCATTCGCCGCCCGGACCGTGAAGACGTACTCCCCCCCGTTGGATAGTCCCCCCACCCGGGCGGTGAGCACATCGCCGGGGATGGAGCGAGACCCGTCGGGGATCCCCGTCACGACGTAGCGGTCCACGACGGCGTTTCCGGGAGTCGAACCGGGAACGGGGGCGGTCCAGTCGATCGTGGCGTAGCCGTCTCCGGGCGTGACGCGAACGATCTCCGGCGGGCCGGGCAAAACGACCGACCCGGCGCCCGGGATCGCGACGGCCTCCGGAACTGCAACGGTCTCCGACGCGACTTCTTGATCCCCTGAACTGCACGCGATCGCCAGAACGCAAAGGGTCGCCAGAACGATGTATGTGAACCGCTCGCCCATAGGGCGAGTGTAGGAAGGGTGAGCCCGAGTTTCTTGGGCCAAAAGGGCAGATCGTCGGCCGGTTTACATCGGACGCTATTACCGCCGAACCAGATCCGCCGATCGACCGGCTCCCGTTCCAGGTTCTCTGGGACCGGTTAACTGGTGTTATCTTGCACCCGACCGCACGGCGTTCGCCGATATCGGAGGCCGTGTGATGACTCGGGGCAGCGATCGTGAAGAGCACAGTCGTTCTCGCGATTAATCGGTTCCAGAATCCAAACGAGGAGACATGTATGAGCGACGGAAGCCCACAGGCCTGGAACATGCGACTGGTCGGCCAGAGCGACCTCGGCGGATTCGGTAACGGGGGTGAGGGTCTGTCGCTCCAGGCCACGGCCGACGGACGGCGCATCCTGTACGTGGCTCACGAAAGCGGGCCAAAGGATTTCACGGCGCTTGATGTGACCGATCCGTCCGAGCCGATCATCGTGGCGCAGACCGAGGTGCCGAACGACCGCGTCCGTTCCAATTCGCTGGACATGGTGGACGATCTGCTCCTTGTCGCCTACCAGGGCAAGACTATCGGTGACGCGCCGGTCGGAATGGGCGTGTGGGACGTGAAGGACCCCGAGAACCCGAAGAAGATCTCCCACTTTGACACGTCCGGGCCATATTCCCGGGGCGCGCACTGCCTCTGGTTCGCCGATGGCCGATACGCCTATCTGTCCACCGGCGCACGTGACTTCCAGCCGCATAACCCGCTGGACGACCAGTTTTTCATGATCGTGGACATCGGCGATCCGACCAATCCGACAGAGGTCGGACGATGGTGGCTACCGGGAACCCGCGTCGGCGATACAGAAGACCCGCCCGAACGACACCCGAACTTCGACACCGGCTTCAGGCTTCACAACGGCAACGTGTGGCCCGAGCGGCCTGACCGCGCTTACCTGGGCTACATCGACGGCGGGGCGATCATCCTGGACGTGTCTGACAAGTCGAATCCGACGATGATCAGCCGGGTGGACTACCACCCGCCGTTCCCGGGCTTCACACACACGGTGATGCCGATATTCAATCGGGACTTACTTATCGTGAGTGACGAATCTATCGTCGATCACGCGGACGATCACCCGAAGTACGTCTGGGTGATGGACGGCCGGGACGAGACAAACCCGGTCATCATCAGCACCTTCCCGCTGCCCGACCCGGAACAGTTCAAAGATGCCGACGGCAGGTTCGGCGCTCACAACCTGAACGAGAACAAGCCAGGACCGCTCTCGATGCAGTCAGACACGCTGATCGTTGGGTCGTACTTCAACGGCGGTGTCCGGGTGCACGACATAAGCGACCCGTTCCGCCCGGAAGAGGTCGCCTACTACATCCCGGCCTACCCGGAGGGAATGAACGGGGTGAACATCAACGACGTGTACTGGGACGAGAACGGCCTGATATACGCGATAGACCGCTTCAAGGGCGGTATGTACGTGCTGGAGTTGACGCTGTAGGGGAGGTGGCGCAGGACCCTGGCTCGCCCGGGTCGTAGGAGTCGACTGAATCGACCCGCGGGCGTATTGCCATACGCCCCTACGGTGTTGTTGCGGAGCGCGCCCGCCCGTAATCAGAGCAGCCGTGTCAGACGTCTCTGTCGGAGGGCGCGGGCGTATTGCCCCCCTGTAATTTCGGCCCTCAGAACGCCATGTACGGTTCAGACTCGATCTGTGTGAAGTCGGTGGGCGGATACTGAGACAGCACGTCCTCGTTGATATCCGCTCCCCAACCCGGTCCGTCCGGCGGAACCGTGGCCCCGTCCTCTATTACCAGCGGGCTCGTCAGCAGTTCGTTATAGCGATCAAAGAAGCTGACGAATATCTCCTGCATGAAACTGTTCGGAATAGACATGTCCAGGTGCAGGCTGGCGAGGGTCGATATCGGCCCGTTGGAGTTGTGGGGCGCCACCGAAACGTAGTGCGTTTCGGCAGCGGAAGCGATTTTGCGCAACTCGGAGAATCCGCCTGCGTGGCAGATATCCGGCTGGACAATTCCGACCACGTCCTCCTCCAGCAACGGCTCGAAATCCCAGCGGTTGTAGAGCTGTTCGCCGGTGGAAACGGGGACGTTCACCGAACGAACGAACTCGCCAAACGCTTTCGGGTTGTCCCACAGGATCGGCTCTTCGAGCCAGGCGATGTTGAACTCCTCGAGCCGTCGGGCCACGCGTTTCGCGCTCCAGGGATCCAACCTTGCGCGCATGTCGATCCCGATCTCCATACCGGGTCCGACCGCGTCACGCACGGCCCGCACGAGTTCAATTCCGTGGTCGATCCGATCAGGGGTGATCACCTGCGGGCCGCCGAAGGGATAGAACTTGAGCGCCGGCCATCCGGCGTCCTTCAACTCGGCCGCCGCCCGGGCGTGCATTTCGGGTGATGCCATGCGTGCCGCCGTTTCCGCGGGCTGGCCAGGCACCGGTTCGGTCAGGTCCTCGAACCATCCGTTTGCGTAGACCGGAACGGGCGATCTGGTTGGGCCTCCGGCCAGTTCGTAAACCGGGATCCCGAGCGCTTTAGCCTTGACGTCCCATAGCGCCAGGTCGATCGCGGCGATGGCTGACATCGTCACCGCGCCACCCGTCCAGGTCACACGCCGATACATAGATGTCCAGACGTGTTCGATCCGCCGCGGGTCCTTCCCAACGAGGTAGTTGCCGAAATCGTTGATCTCAGCTTCCAGCGCTGCGTCCTTGTACTGGAGGCTTCCCTCGCCCCAACCGGAAATTCCGGCATCGGTGTCGATCCGGACAAACAGCCAGTTGGTTCCGGCCGTTTTATGTACCGGTGTCGAGGTGCGAAAAGTCTGAATCCCGGTAATTTTCATCGGTCATCCGTTCGTTGTTACTGATGGGATCGGGCCTGGACCGCTCTTCGGCGCCTCGACCCGCCTACTCGCTCGGTTCCTCGCGTCTGGCGTCTACGAACTGGATGCGCCAGCCGTCCGGGTCTCGGCCGTTAATGATTGTTCTGCCGGTGGCCGGGACCAGGCCGGGATCGGATACATCCACGCCCTTTGATCGTAGCTCGGCAGCGGCGGCGGCGACGTCATCGACCCGCCATGCGAGGTGATTTACGCCGACGACTTCCTCGCCTGAGACCTGGTGTATCTCAAAGATCGGCTGGTCGATTCCCGGGATCTGGAACTCGATCGAGACGCCGTGGTGTTCGCTTCTTGATGTCTCGACGTAACCCATCGCCTCAAACATGCGGGCAAATCCTTCGAGGTCGTTAACGATGAGTTCGATGTGGTCGAGGTGCGTGACGGCCATTGCTGACTCCTGTGGCTTGGACGCGATCAGGTGTAATGCCGGGAGGGTAGCACTGGGGCGAATCTTTCGGGCGTCCTGCAGGTGGGCGGGGCAAGCGCTGCCTCTGCGGCGTCGATGCCGCCAATCGAAGCTCCTTAACCCACCCTGAGGTTCTCGAAGGGCCGGTCTCGTGGAACAGGCTTCTCCGTCACCCTCGAAACATCTGGCCTCTCCCGCCGGGAGAGGGGATTATCCGGGCGGGGTAAGCGCGCCGCTCCTGCGGTCGTTACAGGCACGACGCGAAAAGGGGCCGGATTCCTCCGGCCCCTTTTCGGGATCCAGGTTGCGTTGAGCGATCCGCTCTTTAGAACTCGGCCAGCGCGTCCTTGACGCCCTTCACAGCGTCGTCGTCCATCCACTCCGTCCATACATCCTCGAAGTTCTCGAGGTAGTACTGTGCCGTCGCGACTGGATCCGCCGAGACGTCTACTTCGTTCGTGAGCGCCCAGGCAGCGGTCTTGCTAATGGGACCGACACCGACGTTCATCTTCTCGAGCATGGCGACAACTTCCGGCGCTGATTCTCTCAGGCCGGTGTTGATGCCCTTGTCAACCGGGAGGGTTTCGTAAGCACAGGCTTCTTTCGGCGTGTAGCTCGCGTCGTCCCTGCCGATGATGACCTCGTCCCAGCACTCTACGGTGTAGGCGGGTTCCTCGATGATCGTCCAGTCGTAAAGACCGAACAGGGACGTGGGCGCCCAGTAGTAACCGAAGGTGTGCTGGTTGGCGATCTGCGGTCCGGAGAGTCCTGCGTCCATCGCGCCGGTGCTGCCCAGCGTGATGACGTTGTAGAACTCATCCAGGCCGTACGCCTGGAACTTGGCCCGGTTGATCTCGGCGCACTGCCAACCGCTAATGCAGTTGATGAACGCACCCTTGGACGGGTCCTCCGGGTCTGCCAGCGCGGCGACGACTTCCGGCTTCTTCAGGTCCTCGATCGTCACGATGCCGAACTCTTCAGCGGTGTACGTCGGGACGATGAAGAATTGCGGACCACCTTCATAGGTCTGTCCCAGGTTTTCGATCGTGCCAGCGGCGATCTCAGCGTCGTACCAGTCGATGATGTTCTGCTGCCACAACTCCATGTGGAGGTCGATATCACCGTTGGCGAGCGACGTCTGCATGATTGGCGTGGTCATCTGGACTACTTCGACCGGGTTGCCATACCCGTTCTCGATGATGAACTCAGCGATGGCATTATTTATCCAGCCGGACTCGAACTGGGTGTCGCCTATCGTGATCGTCGCCTTCACTTCTTCTTCGTCGCTGCCGCACGCGGCGCCGATGACGGCGATAGCCGCCAGGGCCGTCAGCATCATCCAGATCCGCCATTTGCGTTTGTATGTATCTGTCAGTTCCAACTTGATCCTCGCTTGGGATAGGTGGTTCTCGTCGTCGTTGTCGCCTGTGCCGGGCTCGCTGAGCGGCGCACATATGGGTCCGGAAAGACACGCTCCTTCGTTTATTGCCAACCGTTCAAGGCCCCTGGCTGCGACACGCATTACCTGACGTCTTCGCCTTCGCCGTCTCGCGCCATGGGGTCCTTCACGAGGCCCTGGCTGATCCTGTCGATCACCACGGCCATAATCACGATGCCGATGCCTCCAAGGAGACCCCGGCCAAACTCCAGCCTGTTGATGCCGTTAAGGACCTCGATCCCGAGGCCCTTCGCTCCGATCATTGATGCGATAACGACCATCGCAAGCGCCATCATCACCGTCTGATTGAGGCCCGCCATGATGGTCGGCATCGCCAGCGGAACCTGAACTTTGAGCAGGAGTTGCATACGCGTTGCGCCGAATGAGCGCGCCGCTTCCAGCAACTCCGGATCCACCTGGCGAATTCCCAGGTCGGTGAGCCGGATCATGGGAGGTACTGCATATACGACGGTGGCGATAACGGCCGGGACTTTGCCGATACCCAGGAGCATCACCACCGGCACCAGGTAGACGAAGCTCGGCATCGTCTGCGCCGTATCCAGCACCGGCCTCAACACGGACTGGAACCGGTTGCTCTGCGCCGAGAGGATTCCCAGCGGAATTCCAATGGCGGCGGAGATGAAGGTCGCTATCACGACGATAGCGAACGTCGAGAGGGCCGGTTCCATCAAGTTCAATATCGTGAGGATGAATAACAAAATGGTCGTGGTTATGGCCATCCGCCTGCCGACAACTTTGTAGGCAAGGACGGCAGTGACGCCTATCACCAGCCACCACGGCAGCGCCAGAAGCCACTTCTCAAGGGGAAGCAAAGCCTTCCTCAGGAGTTCATCGCTTCCGGTCTTCAGAGTCGGCCGCCAGTGGGCTACCATCCACTCGACTTGATCGTCGAGCCAGTTGCCGAGGTCCTTGCCTACCAGCCAGCTTTCGGGCACGCTGCCGGCATCTCCCAACGAGGTTGCGAATGTGCCGAGAATCAGGCCGAACCCGAGAGCACGCATCCAGGGCGCCGCCGGGACAATCATCCAGATGGCGAGAAACCCGACGAAGTTAGGCCAGTGCGGGATCGGCAGCGCGTACCAGAAGATCGTGGTGACGATCAGGGCTGCCCAGCCCCACGCCGGGAGGCGGAGACGGAACGTGGCGTAATGAAGGACGGCAGAAGCCAGGCCGTTATTCGCGGCTTCGCCGGCGTTGAGTCCACCCGGGATAATGTCTTTCACAGCCATCGCTAACCCTCCGCCCTTGCTGCGCGCGTCTCAAGGATCTTTTCGATGCCCTCCCGGACTATCGGCGCAAGCTGGTATCGGATTTCCGGGGCGGCGGCATCCCAGGTTGCCGCCAGCGAAGTCGAATCGATCACCCCGACGAGCGCTCCGTCTTCACCTATCACGGGAAGGCATGACGGATGGGCCAGTACCGATGGCAGCACGTCGTCGTAGGTATCCTCGGCGCTAAACGTCGTGGGCGACTCGACATAGGCCTCCACGGAATCAGCGCCCGCTTCGAGGGCCTTGATGGCGACATCGACCGTAACGACGCCCTTGAACTGGCTATCCTCACCGGTGATGTGAACGTTGGGGCAACAGTCGTTATCCAGCGCAACCTGCAAAACCGCTTCCGGGGAACTCCCGACCTGCGCCGTCTCGCCGTACGCCGTCGCCATATCGCCTGCGGTGAGAACGGTCTGCGACTGGACGCCTTCGGTGAAGCTGGCGACATATTCGTTCTCCGGGTTCAACACGATCTGGTCCGGAGTATCAAGCTGAACGACCTCGCCGCCGTTCATGATGGCGATGCGATCGCCGAGCTTCAGGGCCTCGTCGAGGTCATGCGTGATGAAAACGATGGTCGTCTGCGTTTGCTCGGAATGCAGGCTCTCTTTGAGGCTGAGCAGTTCATCCTGCATCTCCCTACGAATGAGGGGGTCCAGGCCGCTGAAGGGTTCATCCATCAGGAGGATTTCCGGCTCCAGCGTGAGGGCTCGTGCGAGGCCGACGCGCTGCATCATCCCGCCGCTGAGCTCGACGGGATAGCTTTCTTCCCAACCCTGAAGGCCGACGAGTTCAAGTTTTTCCTGTGCCCGCCGGTTGCGCTCCCTGCGCCCGATTCCCTGTATCTCGAGGCCCCAGGCCGTATTTTCCATGACACTAAGGTGAGGAAACAATGCGTAATGCTGGAACACCATGGCGATGCTATTACGACGCAATTGGGTCAGTTCATCGTTATCAATATCGGAGAGAATTTGTCCGAGGATATTGACTTGCCCGGAAGTGGGGGTAATCAAACCATTAAGACACCGCACCAGTGTCGATTTCCCGGAACCCGAAAGTCCCATAACAACGAATGTTTCCCCTCGGTTTATTTCGAGCGAAACATCCTTTAACGCAAGCACAAGTCCAAGTTCATCCTGAAGTTCAGACTTGGAAACATCCTTGTACTGATCCGTCAACGCAAGTTCTGGATTATCACCGTAGACCTGCCAGAGGGAGTCGACCGAAACAACGATCTCAGGGGATGACGTCATGGGACTATCGATCTCCCCGGTAGAGGTTGGCGTGAAGGTTGGCATGCACACCCGCCCCAACCGCCAGACTGATCGACGATACGGGTTGAGCAGTTCGGAAACGAGGGGAAATATCCCGGACCGACGACCAGAACCCCGGAACCGCTCTGGTTCCCGGGCAGCTAACGATGGACGTCACATATCGTGGCGTCGCCGAATGGTCGCTATCTGTTTCGGCCTGGTCCTCTGTGATGAGTCCACCCCTACCTATGGATCGCACTGTGCTACGACCGGCGACGGGTTCAGTTACAAGAACCGCGCACGGGTGAGGCACTGCTCAATTGACGATGGTCGTCGACTTTGGTCTTCCAGCGGCCGGATCGGAACATATTCCGACGGCAACGCGTGCGCCAATCGCGTCAATTTATTTAGCTTTGCGGACGCCTGAGCGAAATTAATTCACTCGAAGGCGCCTCCGCGTACCGGAAAACCCGATACATCGACCAGCGTTATACCAGTAAGCTTAGAGCGCCAAATACCCTAGCACAGTACGATTAAGATGGCAAGCCGATGCATATTATATGCCAGGTCATTTATCTAATTATTGAACTATTATTTCGACCTGAGCAGTACTTTATGAATCCGTATTCGTCGCCTAAATAAATCACTTTAACGCCGGTTCACACCGCTCCACCGGGGACTTCATGAATGTGGGCGGCGATGTCCCCTGCGCGGGTGATCCATATCTGATCGGACAACCCTGCCAGGTGGCTTAGCGCACGCCTCAACTGACGCAGCCGGAACGGCTGACCGACGATGTTGGCGTGGATCGCAAGACCGAACACAAGCGGCTGTTCCCTTGACTGCTCCAGCATCTCGTCCACCTGGTCTATCGCCATGTCAGCAAACTCGGCCGCGCCTGCCTGCCGTCCAATGATTGCCGCGCTGTCGTTTATCTCCTGAGAGTACGGCATTGAGAGGATCTTCCCGTTCCGCGTGTCGAGCCAGATCGGTTGATCGTCCGCGCACCAGTCGAGGACGTACCGATACCCGGCCTCATCCAGCAAATCCGGCGTGAGATAGGTCTCCGCCAGCCAGGGGCTCAGCCAGCCCGTGGGCGGCTCCCCGGTTGCCGAGGCGATGGTGTCCGTAACGTCCCGGATAAGCGCCGTCTCGTCGCGTTCGCTCAGCCCGGCCTGGCTCTCGGAGTTCGTCCGGCCGTGGGCTGCGATCTCGTACCCGGCCGCTTGAAACGCGCTCACCAGCGTGGGGCTGTGCTCGCACACCTCGCTGTTGAGCAAGATCGTGGCGGGCAGGTTAAGCGACTTGAACAGGTCGAGCAGTCGCCACGCGCCAACCCGGGTCCCGTACTCACGCCACGACGCGTTCAGGACATCCGGCTTTGATCCATCTGGAACCAGGTCGTCGGCCAGCCCTTCGTCGAAAGCGTAGTGCTCCACGTTCAGCGCGATGTAGACCGCCAGCCGCGAACCATCCGGCCACGTGTAACCAGGGCGATCCGTGATGGGCGAGTAGGCGTAACGCCCGTGGCTCTTCAGCATCGTGCCTCGTTCCTGGTTCCAGTGATCACGCTTCGTGCCAGGGCGGATTCAAACCTCTCTGACCGGTTACCTGATCAGTGTTACGTGGCCGATGTATTCCTTTTTCTTATCATCAGCGAACGCGTCACCGACGTTGTCGATAACGGCCGAGGGATCGACATCAGGGTTGAGAACCGTGACTTTCGCTTCAATAGAGACGGTCGTCACGGGCGCAGACGTGCCGTCCGAACTGCCAGATTCGACTCGGTAAGTAATGTCAAAGAAAGAGTCGACGGCGAAGTCCGGGGAAGTTGTTGTCTTCACGCCGTCGATGCCGCTGGAGCCGATGTCGGCGGCCGTGAGTATCCGTGCGGCGAGCTCATTGGCGCTAAAAGCGTCAAAGTCAGGGTCCCCGAAGAGGGAGACGCTGAACTCGACACTGGCGCCCTTCTTCTCGCCTTTTGCGTCCACCGTGTCACCGGATATCCCGGTCACGGCGAATGTTATGAATACCACAGCCAACAATGCGGCGATGACGGCGATTTTGTACTTCATTTCGTAAATCCTATGGTCAACATCTCTTTTCGCGAGCCGGCAGCTCCATAGTTCGGCATGTTACACGTCCAGGGCAAATGCTTTTGGACACACCGGAATGCTCCGGTCAACTCCGGCCCTAGATCATCCACTCCTTCATGGAATCCAGCGGCAGTCGTTCGGATTCGATGATCGCCTCGCACTCGATCTCCACGACGCATCCGGCCATCCCGAGGCGCACGACGGGTACGACGGTGCTCGTAGGTCGCCTGTTCTTGAAGTACTTGAACCGCTCGTCAGACTCGGCGTAGTAGCTGTCGACCTCGCTCCCGACAACGTAAGTGGCCGTCCGCGTTATGTCGTCAAAAGTCGCGCCGACGTGGTTCAGCCCGGTCTGGATGTTCTCGCACGTCTGCCGGATCTGCGCGCGCATGTCTCCGAGGCCAACCACCTCGCCGGAAGGCAGGCGGGACAACTGGCCGGACAGGTAGACGTGTGAATGCTCCGCTCCGCGGACGACGATGATCGGCGTGTAGAGAAGCTCATCGTTTTCGACGCGCCACCACATATCGTCCGGGCGCAGGTAATAGCGTTCAAGCATGGGCGGCCTCCTGTTTCTGGTGTCTGGCGCGATGGTACCCGCTGTGAAGCGAATGAGAGCGATCACCGTTCGAGCGGCGGCGGCTCGGCAAGGTGCGATCCACGCCAGATTGCATCCACAATTCCAATCTGGTCCACTGGCTGGCCGACGGACAAAGCGAAGGTCCAGAATCCCAAGATTCCAGAATCACAGGGGTGACATGCCAGAGCAATCCCGGCCAAACGTTGTCCTGATACTCATGGACAACCTCGGCTCCAGCGACATCGGGCCATACGGCGCGGAAGACATTCGGACGCCGTACCTGGACCAGCTTGCCGGCGAGGGGACGTTGCTAACCCGGTGCTACTCGAACGCCCCGGTCTGCACCCCGTCTCGCGCCGCACTGATGACAGGGTTGTACCCGGGCCGCGTTGGGCTGGAAAACAACGTGCAGGAGAACGAGCCAGACAGAGGTCTCTCGCCGTCAGCAACCTCGGTCGCTCGCCTGCTTAAAGACAACGGTTACGCCACCGGGTTATTCGGGAAGTGGCACCTGGGCTTCGAGCCGGAGCACGGTCCGAATGCTCACGGCTTCGATCAGTTCTTCGGGTTCCTTCACTTTTCGATCGACTACTTTTCGCATCGGAATCAAGACGGGAGTTCCGCCCTTTACGAGAACACCGAGCTTGTCGAGAAAGACGGCTACATAACTGACCTGATCACTGAGCGCGCTGTTTCATTCATCGAAGAGAACGCCGATCAGCCGTTTTTCGCCTTTGTTTCTTACAACGCCCCACTGGCGCCCCGCCAGAGACCGGATAGCGCTGACGAGATACGTGCGCCCGAATCCTGGTTCGATATCGACCGGGCGGACTACGTGAGCGTGATCGAGCGAGCCGATGAGGGCATCGGACGCATTCTCGGATCTCTGGACGCGAACGGCGTGTCAGAGAACACGATCGTGATTTTCACGAGCGACTGACCTGCCCCCCTCAGACGGTACCAGTCAATAAATTAGAGACTGGACGTTTCCAGAAGGGGGATGACATGCCTAG
>JASLLE010000075.1 GCA_030747175.1 Dehalococcoidia bacterium
CCAGGCGTCTTCGATGGTCAGCCCCATGCCCATCGAAACACAGAGATTGCGGGCCTGGCGGGCCCGGGTGAGGCCGCCGAACTTGCCGATCTTGATGTTGACGGCGTCCATGGCGCGGTCGGCGTGGGCGCGCAGCAGCATGTCGATGCCGTCGACCGACTCGTCGAGGATGAAGGGGTGATCGGTGTGGCGGCGGATGGACAGGCATTCTTCGTAGGAAAGGCAGGGCTGCTCGATGTAGATGTCGATATCGCGGACGGCGCGCACGACGCGCATGGCCTGGTGAGGCAGCCAGCCGGTGTTGGCGTCGGCGATGAGGACTTCGCCGGGGGCCAGCTTCTCGGACGCGGCGCGGATGCGCTGAATGTCGGTGTCGGGGTCGGCGCCGACCTTGAGCTGGAAGCGGCGGTAGCCCTCTTGGCGGTAGCCGGCCACGCGGGCAGCCATCGCCTCCGGGGCCTCCTGGGAGATGGCCCGGTACAGCTCCACCGAGTCGCCGAAGCGCCCGCCGAGCAGGTTGCAGACCGGCTGCCCGGTGACCTTGCCGAGAACGTCCCAGCAAGCCATGTCGATGGCCGATTTCACGTAGGGATGGCCCTTCAGGAGAGTGTCCATCCGCCGGTTGAGCTTCTCCAACTGGGTCGGGTCTTCGCCGATTAGGTCGGGCGCGAGCTCGGCGATGCCGGCCCGCGCGCCGGCGGCGTAGGAGGGCAGGTAGAAGGGGCCGAGCGGGCAGATTTCGCCAAAACCGACGGCGCCGTCATCGGTCTCGACTCGCACGACGGTGCTGTCGAAGACGGCGACGCTCTTTTCGCCGGACCAGTTGTAGCTGCCTTCGTGGAGCGGCAGGTCGACCTGGTAGGCGGAGATGCGGCGGATGTTCATCGGTTGCTCCTGCGGGGCTCGGTTCGTTGGTCGGAGGGTGATTGTCCGCGCCGGGCGGGCCGGGGTCAATCCCGCCGGCGCCCGGGAACGACCGGAGCCCGGGCCGTTTCCAGCCCGGGCTCCGGAAATATCAGTTCGTTAGGTGGCCGGAGACCGGCCCGATCTGACTAGTAGCGGCCGCCGCCTCCGCCGTATCCACCACCGCCGGAGCGGGGGCGCGATTCGGATCGCGGGCGGGCCTCGTTGACGGTAATTACGCGACCATCAAGCTCTGTGCCGTTGAGGGCTTCAATGGCGGCTCGCGCCTGATCCGCGTCGGCGATCTCAACGAAACCGAAGCCACGGGATCGACCCGTGTCACGGTCCTTGATGACGGTCGCCCGGGTGACCTCTCCAAATCCGGCGAACGCGTCGTTCAGCCTTGAATCGGTCGTGTCATAGGAGAGGTTACCTACGTAAATGTCCATGCTCTGCAAACTCGTTCCTTGCGGTGACTACGCACCGCGTCTCCGATTGTCACACCCTCAGTGAGGGGATCGGACAACCAATATCCAACTATCTCGTCTCGTGCGTGCTGCTTTGGTGGCAAATGGAAGAAGGGGTGGCCTGCCTCCGTAAAACGACCCTATCTTCTTGACGGCCGCCCGGAGGGGCTCCGCGTGTATTCGCATGAAGCACCGCTTCATCACGCAGTTCGACGCGACAGTGTAGCACTCCAGACGGGTAGTCAACCCAAATTCCCACTCCCTGGCGATCGACGCCTGGCGGGGCGGGCTTCGACGGGCGACGGTGAGGGCTAGAATGCCTCAACAAATGCGCGGGCGCGGGCCGGTGTCCGCCGGCGCGATGGTCGGGCCGATATCTCGAACAGGGGAGGGCTGTGCTGGGAGAGCGGGCTAGCGCAAATCGCCCTCAGCTCCGAGCCAGTTGCACGGTCCAAAAGGTCTACCCAGTACGCCGCGTAGTCGGCTTGATAGGTCGTGACAGGAATGGGCTCTGTATCCGGTCTTTGAAACTGCTCTCTGCAATCACGGTTGCCGTTGCCGCACCGATAGCGCGGATGCTTGGTCGCTCGAGCCTTGAACTTGGTGCCCCCACATTTCGGGCATCGATGGCGATCCTTTTCTGCGCTGCCCTTCTGAATTTGAGAGATGGCTGAGACGCCGAGTAGCCGCTCCTTGTCCCAGAGGACAATCTGATCGCCCTGGCGAGGCTCGGCGTGGTGTGGGACGGTGTTATCCCACGTGTGCGAGACGGCCGTTTCATCGTCATAGCCGTCGTTCCCACCATGCACACGGGCGTCGGTAGTGAGCAAGAGCCAAGTCTCCTAGCTGGCTGCCATCGCTTCCCTCCATATGCCCAACATCAGCCCAAGGGTACAGCCTGACCGTGGTGACCCGAGGGGGAATCGAACCCACTTCCTACTGATTGAGAGGTATTTCGGCCTATCGCCTCGTGAAGAGCAGTAGTGGGTCCCGGCTACATTTCCTGAAGTCTTCGGAACGGGTCGAGCCTGGAATCTACTTGTGGAGCTAGGTCACGTTCCATACTTGATCGTGCTGCAAGCAGCTTCCTACTGGGGTTGAATGCGACGCTGCGCATCGGCATAGCGTCTACGGATACACCAGATACTGAGACTGCACCCAGCCGCCGCGGACAAGTTCGACCCATTCGATGTCGTCGATCACTTGCGACCCCCCTGTGAGTTCCACTTCAGTCTCATGCGGGATCGTCTCCAACACCGCCGAATCGGTGCTCGGCTCGGTGCGGGCGTTGAGACCCTCATCCGCATCCGCGTTGATTATCGCGATGACTCCGCCGTCCGTCTCACCCGGTGTCGGGATCAGCGTCGGTCGAGGGGTCGGCGTGGACGTCAGCTCCGGAACCGGTGTAACCGTCGGTGAATCCTGCCTCAGCAATATCGCCCGTTCGGGAGACTGGTCCGGATCGACCGCGGAAGATGACCGACGGCGCCTCCACTGGTATCGGCGGAGGCAGCGGTGGCGTAGGGTCTTGCGGCCCTCGCGCCAATTCGTTGTCCAACTTATCCAATTCCACGAACAGCGGAGGGAACCTCTCCCTCAGTTCCTGTATCGGCCCCTCCCCATGCCACAGCCGCAGAAGTCTGACTCCCGCCAGTACGAGCGCCTTTCCCGCCCGGCTGGAGTCTTCCATCGTACCGAGCCTCGCGAAGCTCTGGATCACCGGTGTCAAATCGGGAGGCGCACCCTGTCCAGGTGGGTCGAAGTGCTCCACCGCGGGGACGAGCTTCGGGCCAGGTGATGATGGGGTGCCCCGCCCAGATTCAGGTGTCATGATCGGCTCCTTACAGCAGTGTGAGTCCCGCCGTACGAACGGCCGAACCCAGTGGGGACGAGATACCGTGCGGGTGACGTTGGGCGTGACACGGCAGGTCTAATCTACCTCTCTCGTGGGAACCCGTAGAAACACTGCGTATGTGACCTGATGGGTACCGTCTTCATTGATGCTCGTATGGAAGGTTGGCGTTCGGGAATATAAACGTCGGGGTCTGGAGCGTGTTATGCGGAAGCTCTCGAAACCTGTTGGAGCAACTATCCCGATGATTTGTGTCATCTTTGCCGGGGGCCAGAATCCCTAATCGGAATGACAACAGGGGAGATCTGCAGCGATTACTGCCATCGATTCATGCGGCCAGCAACTACTGGCCGCCGAACTGAGCATAGCGGTCGGCATGGGCGTGATGCCGTCGGCGTATCTGGGCCGGAAGCGCATCGAAGAGTGCTAAGCTGACACCGCCTCGGAAACCTGCGGGTGAGGGATTCGTGCCGAGAGCCAAATACCATCGGCTAATCGGCCTAGTTGCGGCGACTGTTGTCATCGTCGTGATGACCGCAACCGCCCCCGGAGCCGCACCTTACTGTGCCCCCGGTCAGAGTCCGGAATTCGTGCTTGGTTTCGCGTTCATAGAATCGCAATTGGGCGACGTAATGGGCGAACCGCTGGAGTGCGAACACGCCAACCCGGAAAACGGCGACACTCTCCAGCAGACGACCACCGGCCTTGCCTTCTACCGTAAGTGGACCAACACGCCCACCTTCACCGACGGTTGGAGCCATTGGGCGTGGACAGCTGACGGCATGGTGTACTGGACGGGAAGCTCAATCGATCCTCCCGGTGTTGAGCCACCTTCGACACTTCCGACAGCGACCCAAGCCCCTGTTACGAGCAGTGCCTCCGGTTCAATTCCGATCATGGACTTGGAACAAAGCATCCGAATGGATGCGGGCTCCATCTGGTCGATCCCGGTTTACGATGGATTCAACCTCGTCGTTTCAACAGAAGTGATCGGCACCTCACCCAGGGCCGGAATCTACATAAGCAAATTTGACACCTCCCTCAATCTGCTCGGGCCTGCCACTCATATCACGGGTCCACATGACCTCAACAGCAATGCTTCGCTCGCATACACCTACGCAAATAACGTCAATTCGATCGCTGACCACAAGCACATTTTTCAGAACGACTACCACTACATCACCTTTTCCTGCTCCGGAATCGGAAGCGGCGGCAATCTCTATCTCATGAAGATCGACACCGATCTCCAAATGCAGAAAATCGTCGAAGTCACGGCCAACAATGCGCCCACCAACGACATGTTCCTAGTCGGAGATGGCAATGACATTCACGTCGGGAAGTTTCACCCGGGTCAGGGGCACGACGTCTATTCCTTCGACGCTGATCTGAACTCCCTGGGCGCAGCCACCCCCATCGGCAATACCAGCCACAGCAATGCAACAAACCAGCACTCCAACGGCGCCGCCGCCATCTTTCACAACAACCAGTTTCACCTCGTCGCTCCGGAAACCCTTGCCCCCGGACAAGGCGACTGGTTCGCCCGCATCGTCTTTGACAGCAACTGGAATATCGTCGAAGAACGAAGCGTTATTCTCACCGACTCAACCATGCTGGGCATCGTTTCTGGCCTATCGCACGAACCGGTAACCGATACCTTCATCGTTCATTACACCCGCGGTGACACGGATGGTGGAGGAAGTGTCTATCAGGCCATCTATAGCAGCGACTGGAATCTTCTCGAGAATGAAATTGCCATCTCAGGAACCTACCAACGCCCCCACAGCGTCTTCGTCGACAACGATCTCTTTGTTGGTTATGACTCAGCAGGTGTCTATCTAAGCAAGTTAAACGTCACCTATCCCTAACCCGGGTACCGCAACCAGCGACGGGCCTCGGGCCAAGCGCACGATAGGCAAATCGTGGGTCTCGGTGCAGGTATTATCCTGTCTAAAACGATGACTCATTCCCGACCAAAAAGCTTACAAGTGCGGCTCTTTGCCACATTGCGCGAGCCGGGCGGCGGCCGGGCAGTCGAGGTGACCCCCGATGGATCGGCTCCGATGCGTGCGGTACTGGAACTGGTGTTTGCCCGGCGACCACAACTCCGCTCGCTGGTGCTGGACGAATACGGGCAGGTGCAGGCGTTCGTCAACGTGTTCGTCAACGGCCGCTCGATCGTGGATGTCGACGGGCTGGACACGCTGGTCAACCCTGAAGATCGGGTGGCGATATTTCCGCCGGTGGCCGGGGGCAACGACGATGAACTGGTGCTACGCGGCGTGCCGCTATGGCTTTTGCGGGAGTACCTGGCGGCGATGGGCGCGGCCGAGCAGGTGGCGGGCAAGTTCGCTGGGGAGGGATGGTCGGTCCGGATGCGCGAGGGTGAAACACCAACCACCGGCACGCTGCGACTGACGCCGATCCATGTGGAGTTCGCGGGCGAGCGGGAGGCGGTGGTAGCGGCGCGGGAGACGTTTATGAAGAAGGCGATGCGGGGCGGCGGCTGAGCGCCGCCCCGCGGCTCGTCTCCCCGGGGGCTAGCTGACTATTTGGAGTTCGCGCAATTTGGCCTCGGGCACGACGCCGTTGTCCCAACCACGCTTGGCGTAGTACTCGGCCTTCATGAGGTCCAGGTCGCAGACCTGGTCGGCGGGAGCGGTGCCCGGTTCGGTCAGGAACCGCCGGGGCAGCGAGTCGTCCTCGCCGCCGAAGCCGTTGAGGTTGTTGTAGTGGCGCTCCAGGTTGTAGATGCGCTCGCCGGTCACCGCCAGCTCATCGGCGGTGACCTCGATGCCGGTGATGGCGCTGTACTGGGCGGCGTACTCCTCCATGCCTTCGGCGAAGGAACTGAACTTGCAGATGTTGAAGGAGTCGCCGACGGCGTGCAGGTCCTGGAAGATGGCGGTCAGCTCGCCTTTGCCCTCGGCGGCCAGCGGGTCGGTTTTCACCGGGATGCCGAGCAGCTCGGAGGCCGGGGTGTAGGCGCGCAGGTGGCAGGCGCCGCGGTTGCTGGTGGCGTAGCCGATGCCCATGCCCTGGATGCCGCGGGGGTCGTAGGCCGGGATGGCCATGCCCTTGACGCTCATGGCCAGGTTGGGATCGCCAAGCGAGTTGGCGGTGGCGGTGGCGCCGCCGGCCAGGGTGTCGCCGATGCCGTCGCGGGCGGCGACCAGTTTGGTCAACTCGACCATGCCGTGGCCGTCGCCCCAGGTGACGCCGTTGGCGGTCATGCCGCGCTCGGTGGCCTCGAGATAGACGGAGAGAACGTTGCCGTGCTCGATGGTGTCCAGGCCGAGGTCGTTGCAGAGGTCCATGAGGAAGGCGCCGGCGGCGCGGTCGTTGCTGCCGACGTTTGCCCCGAACGCCCAGGCGCTTTCGTATTCGTAGGACTCCATGAGGACCTGGAAGGGGCCCTCGGTGATTTCGACCTTCTTCTTGCAGGCCACGGCGCAGGCGTAGCAGGTGGGGTCGTCGATGAGGATGTGCTCTTTGATGGCCTCGCCGCTGATGTCTTCGGCACCGTCGAACATGGTCTCTTTGGCGTTGTGGGCGGGGAGACCGCCGGCCTCATTGACGATGTTCATGAGGACGTTGGTGCCGTAGACCGACAGGCCGCCCTCGCGCGGGCCGGTGACGCCGTTGTCGGTGATGAGCTTCAGGACGGTGCCGTGGACTTCGCGCCAGCGCTCGCGGTCTTCGGCGCGGAACCTGGCGGACTGATCGCCGACGATGACGACGCACTTCAGGTTCTTGGAACCGGCGACGCAGCCGGTGCCGTTGCGGCCGGCGGCGCGGTCGTCTTCGTTGACCAGGTTGGCGTAGAGGACGAGGTTCTCGCCGGCGGGGCCGATGCTGAGGACGGAGGCTTCGTCGCCGTGGGCGGCGCGCATGGTGCGGACGGTGTCATGGACGCCTCTTCCCCAGATACCAGCGGCGTCTTTTAGGCTGACGTTGCCGTTTTCGACGAGCAGGTAGGTGGGGTTGTCGGCGCGGCCGCGAATGGCGAGCCCATCGAGGCCAGCCCACTTGAGGCGGGCGCCGGTCCAGCCGCCAACGTGGCTGTCGGCGCAGGTGCCGGTTAGAGGCGATTTCGTGACGGCGGCGAGCCGTCCGCTCATGCTGACTTCTGTGCCGGTGAGCGGACCGGTCATGAGACAGAGGAGGTTGTCGGGGCCGACGGGGTCGACGTCGGGTCCGTTGTCGAAGAGGTACTTGACGCCGAGTCCGCGTCCGCCGATGTAGTGGCGGGCGTCGGCCTCGTCAATAGGGCGGTAATCCACCGATCCCGACGAGAGGTCGATCCAGGCTACCCGATTGGCGTATCCACCGAAGGGCATAGCGCCCTCCTCTCCGCTGCCTCCCGATCCGTCGGAAAGACCTGCCGCGCGCTCCCTGCGAGGCTTCGCGATTCCCCTCGCGAAGACGACCCGATTCTGCCCGACTGGGAGCCCTGCGGCAACCAGGGTGACCGGACGGCCTTTCTTTCAGGCCAGGTTTCGGTGCCCTCCGTGGAGCCGGATATGACCTCTGATCTCTCGCGCAGTTTCGGGACGGGGACGTACGGTCCTCGTGACAGTTACACGCTGCCAGCCGTGCCGCACAGATCTGCTACGGGGACCAGTCTCACGGTGCGGAGAATGTCAGGACGGCACATAACTTCACCCGGAGGCAGCAGAACCCACGCTATCGGCTCTTAGTGCTCGCTGTCGGCCGTTCGCAGGCGCTCGAATCTTGAAGACGACGTCTTCCGATTGCAGCCACTGCTTAGAAGGTATTTCGCCCTGAGCGCTGTGCTTCCTTGGGGTAGACCCCGAGCGTAACGTGTCCAGTTATCGTCTGAAAAGCCCGTCTACTTTTCGCTGCGAAACTACGGGACGTTGGGACGGTTGGGAAAGTGTAAGTTGCCGATGTCGCGCCGAAGAAGCCGATCGTTGACGACAGTGACAACGGCGATGATCAGGAACAACATCACTGAAATAGACGGTGCGTCTCCTGTCGTCTAAGCATTAAGACGCATTCGCGCACAGCAAGACGATCACCGGTCCCGACCGAATTTTCCCATGGCGCCGCAGAGGATGAAATGCTCGTACTTGAGCCGTGTTAGCGAACCGAAGGCGGGGCCGGCGAGTGTTGATACCAGGCCTCGTATTGAAACAACCCAATCCCGCCAGCTCCATAGACTGCTGCTGGTGATTGTTCCCCCGTAACCTCTTAGACTTAATCCAAAGGTGAATCCCCCCATCTAGGCAGAGTCTCTAAGCTCTGTCGCAGAGTGAGAATCATGTGCGGAAGACTGAACCAGCACCTCTCCGCGGCTGACATCAAGTTCGCGTTCGGGACCGACGACGCACGCATCGATCTGCTTACGCCGAATTACAACATCCCTCCGTCATCGCAAATCTACGGGGTAGTCGGGAAGGGTCCAAGGCGCATAGAAACTTTCCGCTGGGGCCTGGTACCACCGTGGGCAAAAGAACCTGACACCCGCTTCAGCATGCACAACGCCCGGGCAGATGGGGTCGCATCAAAATGCTCGTTCAAGGCCCCTTTTCGGACCCAGCGCATTTTGATTCCGGCGGATGGTTTTTATGAATGGCACACCACACCCGGGGGCAAACAGCCGTTCTACATTTACCGCCGCGACGAAACTCCGCTGGCGTTCGCTGGACTCTGGGATTTCAACGAGCTGCTGGGGCTAAGTTCTTGCGCGATAGTTACGACCGACGCGAACGAGTTCATGTCCCTAGTACATCACCGGATGCCAGTGGTTTTGGAGCCAGAAGATTGGGACATCTGGCTCGACCCCGAAAATGATGATGTGGTGGCCCTGCAGAATTTCCTGAAACCGGCAGCCGACCGGGTGTTGTCCATGCACGCGGTACATCCGATGGTCGGAAATCCGAGAAACAAATCGGCCGAAGTTGTGGCGCCGCTCTAGCGCTGCCCCGCCACTCGATCAGGCGCACCTTCTCGACGCCGCCACCAATGGTTGGGGGCGGCCAGCCGCCCGATCCTGCTCGCTCCGTGCTTCCATTGCCCGCCCGCCGCGCCGACTAACGCTGGCGAGTCAAGGCCCAGCCGTTCCTCAGCATGTTCTTGTCATTGTTGGGTTCGAATCTCCGTTGACAACCAGCCACTGAAGCCGAACGCCTTCGTCGGGCGACTCGTTCACGAAAAACTCCGCCCGCCGATCAAGAGGCGCACCGCGTGGAGATATTCACCGAACGCGGTGAGGCGTCTTCGACCGGGCCGAGCCGCGTCACGCGCCAGAGCCACAACAGCCGAACAAAGTCGCTCCCAGCCGTCCGGATATGCCCCGTATCCCCAGGACTCCAGATGCTCGGACCCGCGGGTGTAGAGGAGGCTCCATTGCGGGAGATCGGTCACGTAGGGATCTACCGAATAATTCGCGCCCCAGGTCCACGCCCCGATCTCGTCGATGCAGCGGGACAACGCGTACCACGCTCGTGACGACGGCGCACCGAATCCAAGCAGATCGTGGCCGTCTGCCCATCCGGAAATCGAGTATTCGATCCCGATACACCTGTCTGGATCGTCGTCAAGATCTCCGAAGGCATCTTCGGCAATGGGGCCGGGAGCATCGGGGAAATCAAATCCGCTGACCTCAATCCGAGGACCCGCCATGGTCACCAGTTCGAGAGAGATATCCGACGGGGCAAACGGGAACCCAGGGCCATTATTGTCGCCGCTGCTTCGCAGGCGTCGGTCTCCCCAATCGATCTGCAACGACCATCCCGTCCCATCCATCACTCCCGGATTCTCGTACGCAGGTCGCATCTTCGACTCGTCAGTTGTCTTCCAATCCCAGACGCCAATCAAGTCAAGCCTCTTCTGAAAGTTTGACCATTTCCTGGCCGAAGGTTCGAGGTACTCAGGATCTGCATACTCATAGCCGCCCTCCGCCTGGCGGTACTCCAGGACCCCATCGACGAGCTTGATCCAGAATGCCGATCCCATGTAGCCACCGATCGAGGTTTCGAAAGATCGCGGTAGATCCATATACTTCCCTCTGACTGGCCCCGCCGGTGGCGCCAAGTCATCTAAGTCCCCTGGAAACGTTGCCAACGAGACGGAAAAAGGAGCCGGTATTGCAGTTTGACACAAGCCACTCTCGGACCTGGTACCCCCGGTGTGATTCGAACACACGACCCACTGCTTAGAAGGTATACCAGCCTGTGCGCTGTGGCACACGGGGATGGAAGTGGTGGAAAACAGCATAATTAGTGGCGGTAAATCCGACTTGAATCCACAAGGGCGAAATGGCTTGGATTCGATCTAACGGGGTTTCTGGCTCCGTCGGTCGGCCGTCTTCATCGCCGCAGTGTTAGCCAGTTATGAGGCCAAACACAACTCAAATCGCCGATGCGCTACCCGTGGGTTCCACCAGGTCTGAAAGCTCGCTCCCGTAGCATTGCCTTTTGCATGACACGCCAAGGAGAAGCTCGCGGATAGTTCACCGGCGTCTCCTCACGGCATCGTGCGAGAATCCATCGTACGCTGGCGGGCTTCCAGACCTGACGGAACCCGCATCCGTCAACCCGCTTGACAGACGTTAGGAGCTTCACAACCAATCGTGTTCGAGGAGCCATGCCGGCCGGCTAAGGTGTTTCCACGGTCGTTATCTTCCAGGGCTCCTCATCACCGTAGAGCGCAAGGTTGTTGGCCTTACATTCATCCGCCGCACTCTGGTTTCGCGACCTGGCAATACAAACGGTTCGCTCGAGTTCCACGATGCGAAGCTCTTCGCGATCGCCGAACCCCAGCGTAATTTGAGCCCTAGCCTGCTTCGTAAGGGGATCTTCCTCGAGCAGCTGGACCAGCAACAGTCCGTCAGGGACGGTGTCGACCTGCAGGAATTCTAGCAACCCGTCGTGGACGGAGGAATCTTCACCGGCCGCCAGACGGCTCTGCAGGCTCCGCGGGAGGCGGCTCAGGGCGCTGTCGGCCGCCAGCCCCCCACCGTCTCCGGCGGCGGCGCTGGCGATCACATCGCCGATGAATGCCGTGATGGCTCCCTCGACGCTGGTCTCGTCCAAATCAGGTGCCGGGGCTTCGACGGTGATCGCGGTCGAGCCCACCGGTTCGCCCCCATCCTGACAGGCAACGAGCAAGGCCTGTCCGGCTACGAGAATGACCAGACAGAATCCGGTGGCGATCAGCTTGCGTATCTTCATACTCATGACGACTGGCATGGAAGTGTGCACATGCCCGCACGATGTTATTACGTTGCACGGGACCCTGTCACGACTCGCCGGATGCACCAGGCCTCCCGCGCGATCGGTTTCCGACAACGGGCCTTCGAAATCGCCTGCCCCGGCCAGTCCAGCTGAAGGGGGCCGGATACACGACGGGTCTACCGTCGAAGAATCAGGCCTAGTGGCCGGAGGCTGGTGACCGCATGATGGCTCCGCTACCGTGGAAATCCCGGACAGCAATTTCCATGTCCGTCAAATGATCCGGGCGGTCCGGAGCACGGCGTCAATGCCGCGGAACGAGATTCTTCTTCTTGGGGATTCCCGCGGCGCCATGGGTGACGTCGGTTTCACCGCCCGGGCGCCAAGGAGGCGCGTCCACGCTACCAAAGTACGGGAATGTTTTGTGCTATGTTCGGCGTCGTGATCTCATGAATAAGCTGGTCGGTGTAGGGGCCTGATCACTCTGGCCGGGGCGGTGAACACTTCACTACATCGCCACCAGCCGGGGTCAAATATCTGAGGTAACTTCGTACGCCAGGACGGGGGGATAAGAGTCAGAACGCACTTGAAGAAGTTCCTTCAGGCGCTCCTGCTGGTGGCTCTGGCCTCCATCCTGAACGCCTGTGGCGGCGCTGAAACGAAGGCTGCTGACTCGGAAGCGTCAACCTCCGCGGAGGCCGGCCTAGAGCAAGAGACGGGCGGCTCATCGCCGGCCGCCGGACCGGGTGCCGACGCACAGGTGGGAGTGGAACATTTTCTCCAGAATTTCGTCGCCAGCGCACCGCCGGCCGATCCGGACGGGCCGGAGGCGCAGGCGGCCTGGGACCATCTGCCGAAAAGCCGCCAGGCGAAGCTGAGCGAGGGTGAGGCTGCGTCCCTGCACGCGGGCATGTCCGGGTTTCTGGAACTTGAGCTGCAATCCGACGAGACCCTGGCGGCGGAACTTGAGCAATACGACGAGCTGATTCGGGAGGCGGTATTTCGGATACGTGTAGTGGGGCGGGACGAGCCGGTGGAACGAATCCTCACCTTGAAAAAGACCGTCTGCGACCAGGGCTTCGCGACGGCCGGGTCGGTCAACAAAGAGACTCTGGGCAGGTGCGAAGAGGCGAACGTGCAGCCGTGGAAGATCACCCGGGTGGAGACGCCTGAATAGCTTGATCAGCATGGGCCGGCGATACGCCGGCGCCCGGCGCTAGATCGCTCCGGTCGCCCGGCTGAATGAAGGTCGAAGCAGTCACAACGCCGGCTATGTTCTACTTCGCCACGACTCAGCCTGGTGGGGGAAATTGCATGCAGCACTTTCAGCTGTTTGCCCCAAGAACGTTAATGACCGTACAGTAGAGCGAGCGCGGGCGATGTCACCCATCAGTCCCGGGTTGACTGGCCGGCAGGAGAAAAGTAGATCGAATTTACGAAGCTTGGTTCGTCCGGGGTCCGGGTGTCTCGAATCGCCCTGGGGATGGGATTTCGAGGCCAGCGGGACGAAGGGGAAATTCTCAACGTGGTGGCGCGCGCGCTGGACGCCGGGGTGACGTTTTTTGATTGTGCCAACATTTACGGGCCAGGGGACGATCGAGCCCTCGCCGGCCGCTCGGAAGTTCTGCTGGGCAAGGCGCTGGGCGGGAGGCGGGACGAGCTGGTGATCACCAGCAAGTTCTCTGGAGCCGTTGGCGCTGGCGTCAACGACCGGGGCGGCTCGCGATATCACATCGTGCGGGAGATCGAGCGCTCGTTGAAGCGTCTCGGAACGGACAGGATCGACGTGTATCTCATGCACAGCCCCGACCCGGAAACTCCGCTGGAGGAGACGGTGACCACGCTTGATTTGCTGGTAAGGCAGGGGAAGATCCTCTACTGGGGACTGAGCAATTACTGGGCCTGGGAGGCGTGTCAGGCGTTGTGGGTGGCCGACGCTGGCGGCTGGCAGGGGCCGGCGGTGCTACAGAATCCGTACAGCCTCCTTAATCGAAAACTGGAAGAAGATTTGTTCGAATTCGCCCGCAGGTTCGGTATCGGAGTCATGGCCTATAGCCCGCTGGCCATTGGCCTCCTGGCGGGAACATATTCTGATGGTTCGGACTCGGACGCGCGGGCGTTGTGGCGAGACCGGCTGGGCGATCGCCTGGGCGAGGTGTTGACGGACGATGTTCGACGGGTCAAGTCAGAAGTCGATCGAATAGCGAAGGAGCGGAAGGTATCGCCTGCCGAGGTCGCGATCGCCTGGGTACTTGGTAATGAGGCGGTCTCGGTCGCCATCGCCGGACCGGATAGGCCAGAGCACCTGGATGATTACGTGAACGCAGTCCAGCTAAGCCTGGAGGAAAGCGAACGGGACGCGCTTGCCAGCGCTTCGCAGGCTACGGGCTCGCTGATCGGGGAGTGGCAACTGCCTCGGACTTGAGCCGACGCGCCGGGAAACGGCTGGCGATCGGTGATGGCGGCGCGCGTCTCGATTACAATTTCTCGAACACCGTCAGAACCGAGAATCGGTGGCCATCGAGGAGGAGATCATGCAAAGAGCCGCTTTCGTGCTGCGTCTGTATCCAGACAAGATCGAAGCCTACCGGGAGACCCACCGGGCCGTCTGGCAGGAGATGATCGATACCAACCGCGCGGCGGGGATACGCAATCACACGTGCTTCCTGCACGAGAATCTGGTGATCTGCTATCTGGAATGTGACGACCTGGAGCAGACGCAGGCGACGCTGGCGGAGTCGGATGTGGTGAGGCGCTGGGGCGAACTGCACGCCGAGATCATCGATTCGAGCGATGGCCAGGGACGGGTCTACCTGGAGAACGTGTTCCACCAGGACTGACGGCGGGCGGCCTCCACTTTAATCACTCCGTCGGTGAAGATGCTGGGTAAAGGGAGATTGGCTGGCGACGACATAGACCGTCCAGCGGATTGGAGGTCCGTTCCAATGGCGCCTTCCACTCATCCGGTTTCGCTCCCGAACTTCATGGCCTCGTGAATCTGGATGCGCCGGAGCATCCAGATGGAAACGGGGAGAGTGATGAGGATAATGGCGCTGAAGACAACGAAGACGCGGGCGATATCGCCCCAGGCGATTTCGACGATGAATGGGGGAGTGCCGGCGAACTGATCGACGCTGAGCTGCAGGAACGGGATGAACAGGGCGCTGGTGGCGATGCCGAGGATGGTGCCGCCGACGGTGCCGACGAAGATGAGGAAGCCATTCTTGAAGACGAAGAGGGCGATCATCTGGCGGACAGAGAGGCCCATAGCGCGGAGGACGCCGAATTCCTGGAGGTGGCGGCGGAAGGAGAGGAAGGAGTACGTGAGAAAGCCAAGCAGAGTGAGGATGGTGGAGACCAGGAAGCCGACGGTGAGGATGCCGAAGGTGCCGATCTGGGTGGCGTCTTTGCGGGTTTTGAGCAGTTCGCCGGTGAAGTCCACGGCGCTGATGATGTCTATGTCAAGGGCGCGGAGGCGGTTCGAGAGGTCGCCGGCGTTGTCGCCCGGTCCGAGCGTGGCAATGATGTCCCAGGGGCTTTCGCCGAAATTGCGGTGAATGTAGTCGACGTTGGCGACGACAAAGGGACCGTCCTCGGGGTAGTGGGTGGGGAAGGTGTCGATCCAGCCGGCAATCGTGAACTCGAGTACGTCGAGACCGATGTTGAAACGTTGGCGCTCCCCGACGCGCCGGAGCTCATCGGGCAAATAGAAGGGCTTACCGATATTGATGCGCAGTGGATCGCCGATGTTAAGGAGGAGCCGGTCGTGGAAGTAGGCCCGATCGACCAGGATGGCGCGCTCGTCCAGGGCGAGAGCGTTCATGAGCTCGTTCAGGGAGCGGGAAGCGAAATCCTCACGCCACCAGACGGTGCTGGCAAAGGGGATGGGATCGACGCCGAAGACTGTGATTTTGTCCGTGTCGCTCCGGCCGGGCGGCTGAAAATTGGCCTTGGCGTTCCAGAGGCGGGCGAGTTGCTGGATTTCCGGTTCGCCACTCTCATCGAGGAGGTCGTAGTGGCGCTCGGCGGGGGTGACTCGCCAGCGCTCTCCATCGACCAGCCACGTCCCGGTTTCAGCGAAGAAGGTGTCGCCGCCGATCTTAAAGGAGATGCGATCACTTATATTGCGATCGACGGTAGCAGCCATGGAAGCGCTGAAAGTACCGATAGCAAAGGTGAGAATCAGCAGAAAGACCAGTCGGGTGAACTGGCCGGGGCTACGACTTATCTGGCGTAATCCAAGATGGATACCGACACCGTAGAAACGAGTACCAATGGCAGCAATTAAGGA
>JASLLE010000076.1 GCA_030747175.1 Dehalococcoidia bacterium
GCTTTCTTCTCGCCGTACCGAAGATCATCTCCGGGGGTCGGTACGTCGCAGAGAAGACGCGTAACACTCAGCAAATCGGGGCCTCCCTAAACTCGCCGCCGCAGGATTCCCGCGACGGCCGATGGCCTGGTTCTGCACGCCGGGACGTGTATCGGCAGAGGATGGACGCGAGACCTCAGACCGGCCCAAACCTCCGACCATGAATCAGTGCCTTTCTAGGAGTCTCGCGCCGCGATAATCGTTGTGCGCGTTTCTTCACGCAACCCTCACGGATTGGGCCACGCCGGTGGTGTTCCGGGAACATTCGACTATCCGTGAACGTCAGTAGAACTGACGACCGATGCGCTAGGGCAGCGCGAAGCCATATCTCAGGAGAGTTCAAATGAATTCCGACCCGGATCACGCCGGCGAACGGGGCACGAGGGAACACGCTGGTATTCGCCGATTGAGGCTGTCTGGCACACTGGCCACCGGGGTGCTGGCCTTCATCTTTGCCATCAACGCATCGCTGGATGGTGAGTGGATCGGCGCGGGCGTGCTGCTGATAGCCGCAGCGCTGGCTTTCGGGCAGCGTGGAGGGCTTCCGGGACCACGCTTCCGGGGCTGATCCGGGTATGTAACTCCTAGAAGTCGACCACGTTCCAGGGCTTTCGTGCCGTCGCGAACATGCGGTCCGCCCGGCCGAGCGCGCCCGTAGCGCCCTCGACGCGACCAGCGCGTGCCAGCTCTGACGGTTTGGCCCCGCCCAGGTAGATAGCTGCGAGGTCGCCCGCGGACATCGAGATGTCCGGCGCGTTGCCGGTCGCTGCGCAGATCGCGCCCTCGCTGCCGCCTTCAAGACGCCACGTGCCGTTGTTCCAGTCACAGAACGCGTCTTCAACCCGGATCACGAGGGAACCTTCTTCCGAGTAGGTGCGAGCGGCGAGGGCGACCGGGACGTCGATCACCCGCAGCCAGAGTCCGTCATACGGACTGCGCTTGAGTCGGCGTGGATCGGACAGCATCCACTGCAATCCGTCGTCGACCGGGGCGCCATGCCCGACAGATATCGTTGAGGCGAGGTCGGTGTCGAAACAGAACCGCCACAGCGCCGCGGTAGCCTCGTCGTTTTCGGCTACGAGTTCGTGGATTTCTACCTTGTTGTCCGCGTGTCCATCGGTCACCGAGTGGAGGATTCGGTACATGAGATACCCGGTCCGAACTCCGTCCACCTCGTAAATCACGTAGAAGAGATCTGGCGCTTTCCTGAACATGCCGTCGAAATCGGTGATCGCCGCTTCCCAGCCCAGATCGGTTCTTCGGATCATCCCCGGAAACCGGTCGCATACCCGGTCGAATACCGGCGTGAAGACTTCCTGTGCGTCCGCTTTCTCGACGAATTTCACCTGCCCGCGAATCTCCGGAGCATGGGCGAATGCCGTATGCCTTCGGTCGATTTCTCGATGCTCGTGGATCACGGCCAGCCCGAACCCGAACCGTCCGTAGATTACAGACTCCGACGCCCATAGCGCGGCCAGCGGTTCTCCACGCTCGTGGTGCGCTTCCAGTTGCTGCTTCATCATTCCGGTGAGAATCCCGCGCCGGGTATGCGTTTGAGAAACGGTGACCTCTGTGATTCCGCCCAGCCGGAGCGTTTTCTCCGCAGGGATCGTCATCTCGAACGGAACAGAGCTGGAAGTTCCGACCATGGTCTCGCCGTCAAATGCGATGACACTGCGCTCCGGCTCGAACACGCGCCGTGCGAAGTCTTTGAACAGGGGATTGGGGTCCGGGTGAGCCGAAAAACCTCGGACCACAGCGAGATCGAACTGATCGAACTCGTCCATCGTTACAGGGCGGTAGGTGACTGGCATGACTGCGACCGGGTGCGGGTTGGGAACGGCAAACGGACATTCTACCGGGCGTGGCGTCCGGGATTCACGGCCCTAGAACCCCTTCCCGATTCAAGAGGGAGCATTTTGTAGCCTCCTCCCTGGGAGAGAGGAGGTTGGAGGCGGGTCGCGTGCAAACCCTATCCCCAGTCCCTGGACTTCAGCATGTCCACATCCGTTGGCACAGGCTGGACGGTGCGGACCACCACGTTCAGCGTTCCTTCGCGATGTGACACCACCCCGCTGCACAGCAGAATCGCCTCGCGTGCCGTTCGGCGCACCCGCTTGTAGACATCAGGCCAGATCACCAGCGGCGCATGGCCCGTTTCATCCTCCAGCGTGATGAACACCGCCTTTGCGAGCGGCCGCTGACGACGGATCACCACCCCGGCCACGCGTATCGGCGTGCCGTCCTTCATATGACGGATATCGGCGCTTCGCACCACGTCCGGCGGCAGATGCGGCCTCAGCTTCTCCATCAGGTGGGCGCGTGGATACAGCCCCAGCGTCTGGTACTCGCCCTTCATCACGTCCCACTCCGACGCCTCCGGCAGCGCCACCATGTCCTGCTCCACCGGCAACTCGAAGGCAAGCTGGCGTCCGACGGGCCGGTAACGCAGCCCCACCTCCCACTTTGTTTCGCGTCGTCTTTCATCGGACGGCGTCCAGACGGTCCGTTGCTCCCGGACGACGGCATTGGTGGCGGGCATCGACGGCAGAGGCACCGGTCCCGGCACCTCCAGCACCCCGACCATCGCAGGCGCGCTTGTTGCTACCGCCCGTGCAGTCAACGAATCGAACGTCCCGGCATCGACCAGCCTGTCGAGCGGCTCGTGCCTCACGCCGGTGCGCGCCATGAAGTCCGAAACAGAGGCGAACGGGCCGTTCGCGTCACGCTCCGCCAGTACCTGGTCGGCCGTAGCAGAACGCACAGTGGCCACGTGCGCGAACCCGAGCCGCAACCGTTCGTCATCGATGACAGACAGCTTCCCGCTGCGGTTCGCGTCCGGGTTCAAGACCTGCACGCCGTGGCGTCTTGCGTCTTCCTTGAGCGTTTCCAGGTTGTAGAAACCCATCGGCTGCTGATTGAACAGCCCGACGAAGAACTCCAGCGGGTAGTAACGCTTCATCCATGACATTTGATAGGCGGTGACGCCGAAAGCGAAGGCGTGCGCCTCGGGGAACTGGAACTCCCCGTGGAACTTGCTGAATATCTTTTCCGCTGCTTCTGCCGGGACGCCCTTGGCCAGCGCTCCCGACATGAACTTCTCGCGCCAGAACGGGATCAGGTCGGCCCGGTTGCGTCGACTGAACGCCCGACGCATCCGATCCGCCTCCGCCGGTGTGAACCCTCCGACGTGGACGCCCAGTTCCATCAACTGGTCCTGGTAGAGCGGCACGCCGTAGGTGCGCTCCAGCGCTGCCTTCTCAAGCGGGTGGTCGTAGTCCCAGTTCGGCTCCCGGCCTGTGTGTCTGCGGATTAGCATCGACACGCCGTCGTTAACGCCGACCCCGGGACGGACGGCCCCGACCTCCCACGCCATCTCGAACAGGTTTCGAGGGCGGACGCGGGTGATCGTCTGCATCTGGGCGGCGGACTCTACCTGGAATACGCCGACGGTATCTGCCCTGTGCAGCATGGCGTATACCTTCGGGTCCTCGAAATCGATGCGAGAGAGATCGACGCGCTCTTCCGTGCGCTGCTCGATCAGCCTGAGTGCTTCGTTCATCTGCGACAGCGCGCCCAGCGCCAGGAAGTCGATTTTGACGAACCCGGCGTCGTCGGCGCTGTCCTTGTCCCACTGGCAGATGTATCGGCCGTCGATGGCGCTGCGCTGGAGAGGCACCGTTTCCGGGAGCGGACGCGCGGAGAGGATCATGCCGCCGGGGTGCTGCGCCAGGTACTTCGGGAAACCTCCAAGCTGGAGGGCGAGACGCACGAGGTCCTGCCAGAGCGGCAGGTCCGCCCGGTCCCGGTACTCCGGCAATGACCGCATCTCCGCCGGAAGGTCCTTCACGCCGGCATGCCCGTCGACCCGTTTCGTCAGCTTGTCCAGGTCATCCTCCGGCAGCCCGAGCGCCTTCCCGATGTCCCGTATAGCGCCCTTGATTCGGTAGGTGGAGATCATGCCCGTGAGCACGGCGCGGTCGTTGCCCCAGCGCTCATGGACGCGCAGGATCAGCTCTTCCCGGATGTCGCGCGGGAAGTCCAGGTCGATGTCCGGCGGACCGCCCATATCGGCGTCCGGGAGAAAGCGGTCCAGCGTCAACCCGAACTCCAGCGGGTCGATGTGCGAGAGGCCGATCAGGTAGCCGACGAGCATCGCAACCGAGGAGCCGCGCCCCCGGCCGGGCGGGTTTTCTTCGAGGGGTAGTCCGGGCTCGACGAGGCCAAGGTCTTCCTGTACCTCGCGAGCGATCCTGATGATGTCGTAGTACTGGAGCACGAACCCGGCAAGGTTGTGCTTCTCCAGCAGCGCCATCTCCTCATCTAGCCGCTCGCGGACGGACTCACCGACCTCGCCGTACTTGCGGACGGCGGACTCCTCGCACAACTGACGCAGCCAGCTTGTCTGCGTGTGGCCTTCCGGGACATCGTAGTCCGGGAAGTCGTACACCTTCGCCGATGTGAGGTCGAAATCGCACCTGTCGGCTATGCGAGCCGTGTTTGCTATTGCTTCCGGGTACGCGGCGAACAGCGCCGCCATCTCTGATGGTGACTTCAGGTAGAACTGGTCGTTGGCGCGACGCTCCCGGTGTGTTTCCTCAAGCGATTTGTTGTGCTGGATGGCGACCAGTACGTCGTTCAGATGGCTGCGCTCGCGGACGTGGTAGTGGGCGTCGTTGGTGGCGACGACGGGGATGCCGAGGTCGGCTCCGATGCCCGCCATGAGCCGGTTGCGCTCGGTGTCGCCAAGCACCAGGTTTTGCTGTAACTCAAGGAAGAAGTTGTCAGCGCCAAACCAGTCACGGTACTGAACTGCCAGTCGCCGGGCTTCTGTGAGATTGCCTTTAAGGACAAGCTCAGAGATCTCACCGTGTCGACAGCCGGAAAGGCAGATCACCCCGGCGGCGTGGTCTTTGAGCAGGGCGGCGTCGAGCGCAGGGAGGACGACACCAGAACCGTTTCTAGTGCCGGGCCGCTCTGGCGGGTCCATGTGCGCCCGGGTGGTGAGCATGCTGATGTTGCGGTAGCCCTCCGCGTTCTCCGCCAGCAGGGTCAAGTGGTGGCCGCTTTTGAGGGTGATCTCCACGCCGATGATGGGCTTGATCCCGACGCCCTTTGCCGCCTGTGCGAACTCCATGACGCCGCACAGGTTGTCGTGGTCCGTGATGGCGAGCGCCCGCATCCCAAGCGCCTGCGCCTCGATCAACAGCTCCGAGGTGTGTGAAGCGCCTTCCTTGAACGAGTAGTTGGAGTGGCAATGCAGCTCGGCGTAGGGGGGCTTAGAGGAAGTGCCGGCCGAGACGTTACCCCCTCCCCCCTCCGCCGGGTTCCCTTTGGGCGCGGGTCGGGGTGAGGGGGATCCAGGATCTTCCGCAACCCGCGCCCGCGCCTCACGAGCACGAACGCTAGAAGTACGCCGCTTCTCCATACGAGGAGAGCTATCGACAGACTTCGACTCGATACGCTCAGCGATATCAGCGGCATCACCGGGACCGCCCTGTCTATCACCCGGCGCGAAACCATCATCCGACCCTCTCAGATCACCGGCTCCCGCCAGGTCATAGATAGAGCCACCCAGGCTGCGGTGTTCCTTCTTACGTCTTGGCATTGCTAATAGTGTTCAAGTGGATCCGGTGGCCTATGGCCGCGCTACCCACACCCAGACCCCTCCCTCCCAGGGAGAGGGCTTTCTAGTGGCCCCTCCTAATGTAGGAGGGGGTTCGGGGGTGGTTATTTCCGTCCTGGACAGAACCTCTCCCGCACGCGTCGCTAAACCGTCCTCTCCCTGGGAGGGAGAGGACTCAGGTGTGGGTCGCGATGAGGTGCTGTTAGCGCCTCATGAATTACTTCCAAAACACCCTCTATGTTTTCCAGTACATCGGTGTTCCAGAACCTGAGAACGCGATAGCCCGCCGCTCCTAGCGATATTGAACGCGCCCTGTCCCGATTGATCTGCTCACCGTGATGACCGCCGTCCAACTCAACTACCAGCCGTTCTTCGCGACAGCAGAAGTCAACGATGTGACGACCGATCACGAACTGGCGCGTGAACTTGAAACCAGTAAGTTGACCCTGTCGCAACTGCTGCCACAGCTCGTATTCCGCTGGCGTAGGGTCACTGCGCAGAGAGCGAGCTCGATGGGTCATTTCTGTGCGATCAGGGTTATTCATATCTGTACTCGTTGAGCGATAGCGGCTTGCGGCCGCGCGACCCACACCCAGACCCTCTCCCTACCAGGGAGAGGGCTTTCAGTTGCCCCCTCCTAATGTAGGAGGGGGTTCGGGGGTGGTTATTTCTTGCCACACACCCCTCACTGCCGGAACCACTCATCGACGGCCAGATCATGGAACAGCGTTACCGGTCGGCCATCGGCGAGCCGGGCGTGGAAGTACACCCGATCTATCTCTTTATCCGGTCCTCGCCACCACTCGTCGTTGATCTTCCACATGTCCTCGATAGCGGCCACCTCGTTTGCCCTGTTCCCATAGGAGACCGAAAGCGGCGTCCCGCGTTCGTCGGCGCTCACCGTCACCGGAGCCGGGGCGTTTAAGGGCTTAATTGCACGAGCGCGTGCCTTCGTTCCGGGATTCGGGACCATGGCTCTAACTCCCTTACCTGGTAGACCGGCGGGGTCGTGCCCAGCCGTGCCTCTAGTTGACTCACCGCCTCCTGCAACTTCTGATCGCGCCGGACCTCCGTCCACAGCGACTCCTGCATGCCTGCCTCGCCGGTCAGCCCGGACAGCGTCAGGCGCATGTCCTCTATCGGGCCCGGTAGCGCCAGGTCGTCCAGCTTCGATTTGATCGAAAACAGGGCCTTCGTCCGAGACCCGGCCGGTTCTTTAAACGCCACCCGCATCGTCCACGGCGACCGACGCAGCACACTCGCCTCCAGCTTTGCCTCGCGTGCGTACCGGCGTGCGAGTTGCGGGCGGGTGTATGCCCGGAATAAGAGGCTTTCGATCGCCGGGAGGATCATCGCCATGCTGGCCGTGGCGTCCGGGAACTCCAGGTACTCGGAAACAGTCTCTTCCGTGCGTCGTGACACGAGGGGCCGATGATCGATGCCGTTCGACAGGTCTGACACCAGCGTTCCGTCGTTTCCGAACTGTGCCTGCATAGCGCCCGGCGGCAGCGCTGCGATGTCCCCCATCGTGTGCAGCCCGAACCCGTGAAGTCGCGTGACCAGCTTGAAATCGATCGGCAACAGCTCGACGGGGAGTTTCGCCAGGAATCGGCCCGGCTCGCCCGTTATCTTGAGCCCGCGCCCGGATGAACTGGCCGAGGCTGCGATGTATGCCAGCCACTTGTTTTCGCCAACACCGATGCGGGCGTCGAACTGGTTCACGGCGTTGGACAGCGCCCGGACCACCTGCGCATCGTCCCCGTAGAGCCGGTCCAGCCCCCAGATGCCGACGTATGCACGACCGAGGCCATAACTTTCGGCGCTTTCGGTGTCCGGCTCCACATCCGGGCAGCGTGCCTCGAGGGAAGTCAAAACCTCTCCGAAGGTGCGCCGGTACAGGGGTATGTCCGGTTCCAGAAGAGTGACATCCTTGCGTGCGTCAGCCAGCGCCTCGCTGAGCGGCATGCCCCGGGTAAATTTTGTGCCGAGATCGGGCGACCAGTCGAGCACCGACTGCGCCCCCTTGCCTGCATTCGCTCCTGTTTCTCCAACGATGATCGCCGGCTTGCCGGCCTGATCTGGCCGGCGGAGCGATTCCACCTGCCACATGAAGTTGGGGATGTGGATGCAAGCGACTGCGGCGCGCTTTCCGTCAAGAGTCGGCATTAGAGAAACCATCCCTGTGCTGCCGTTCTGTCATCAGAAGACGGCGTGGAACGGGGCGAAGACGGCGGATCGACACGCGGATAACCGGCGTCGATGAGCGCGGACTGCATGAATGGGGTGGCGGACGGGCGCAACGGGAGATCGACCGCCTGCCCCAGTTGATCGGACAGGTAGGCCGCGGGCAGCAACCCGGTACCGAGATAATCGCCGGAGAAGAAGCCGAACACGTCTACCCCGCGTTCGGTTTGAGATCGGATAGCAGACGCCCACAGAGCAGCGTCCTGTTTGAAGGTTTCGACATCAGGGCGCCTATCCTCGCCAGTCGAAATAGGGTTCCTGCCGGAGGCAATAAGAGACCCTCTGGGTCCCAGCCACCGGATATATCCGGCATGCGCCGAAGGAGATATCGCTATCTCACCCGGTCGGGCGTTGAGGTTCGTCGTGACCGGTCCAACACCGGCGCGTTCCAGGGATTCAGAAAGCGCCGATCCATGCAGGGCGGGGGAGCGCGTCTCAAGGAAGAAACGGAACTCGGATGCAGGCAGGCGTGACATCCATTGCGAGAGTTCTTGCAAACGCTCCGGCCCGAACCACGGCGGAAGCTGTATGAGAACCCCGCCGAGCGATTCGCCCAGCTCGTTCACGGTGCTGAGGAAAGAAGCAAGCTCGGGATCGGAACGCATGAGGTCAGGCCCGTGTGTGATCAGGCGCGGCATCTTCACCGTGAAGGTGAAGCCGCGTGGGACCGATCCGCGCCACGTGCGCACGGTCGCGTGTGAAGGGATGCCGTAGAAGGTGCTGCTGACCTCTACGGTGTCAAAGACACGTGCATACCAGGACAGCCTCTCGCTGGCTGAAAGACCATTCGGATAGGCAAGCCGACGCCAGTCCGGATCGATCCATCCCTGGGTCCCGATAAGCGCTCTGCCCTTATTTATCCGGTCCTTCGGCCCTGCGGTTCCGTCCTGTTCCTGTGATGTGTTCTCCTGCTGCTCTGTCACTCTGCCCCCGGAGTTGCTCAGAGCGGGGCGCTCCACGCCACCGCTGAAGACATATTAGAACAACCGTTCTAATAGTCAATTAAGGCGTGGCGGAGAAGGGGCTTCGGCCGGTTCAGATGTGAACGGATGGTGTATGCCACGTTTATTTTGAGCGAAAAGATGACTCTGTCATTCTGGGCATATATGCCCATTCTGAGCCGGAAGCGAAGAACCTCCCGATGGATGCGCCACCACGGGCTTCCCCGTAGGTGTACCCTGCCGCTACGACGCATAATCCGGGCAGGAGTAACCCATGATCCACGAGATCCGTACGTACGACCTCAAGCCCCGTAGTGTTCCACAGTTCCTGGAGAAGACTGGAGCGATGGCGCCGGAGCGTGTCAAGGTCACGCCACTCGGCGGATTTTTCTACACCGAGGTCGGCGCCCTCAACCAGGTCGTACACATCTGGCCGTATGACGATATGAACCACCGCGCCGAGACCCGTGCGCAGGTCGTCGCAGACGGCGTCTGGCCGCCGGACAACGGCGACATCATCCTCAACATGCAGTCAGACATCTACTATCCAGCGCCGTTCATGAAGCCGCTCACGCCGCGCAAAGTCGGGCCGTTGTTCGAGCTGCGGATATACAAGTATGGACAGGGCGACATCGCGAAAGTGGTCGACGCATGGGGCAAGGCGATAGAGGCGCGCGAGAAACTCTCCCCGCTCGTCGGCGCCTGGTATACCGATGTCGGCAACCTGAACCGGTGGGCGCATCTCTGGGCGTACGAGAGCTTTGAGCACCGGATGGAAGTCCGTAAAGAGGGCAACTCCACGGGCATCTGGCCGCCGCCATCTGGAGTATCTCCGCTGGCCCAGGAAAACAAACTGATGTGGGCGGCAGACTTCTCGCCGATTCAATAAAGAGCCGGACAACACCATGGCCCGAGCAGCCCCGGCAGCAGCAACACCGTAGGGGTGGGGCTTGCTCCGCCCACACCCATATCTCAAGAACCGCGGCGCGGATGTGCAACGTCCGAATTATCACGCCAGATCCAGGAGCCAGAAATGATCCACGAGTTCCGTACATATGACCTGAAACCGGGCTCAATAGGCGCCTACATCGACCGCGTCTCTGACGTCATAGAGGAGCGCAAAAAGTTGTCGCCGCTGGTCGGCTACTTCTACACGGAGGTCGGCCGGCTGAACCGGGTGCTGCACATCTGGCAGTACGACAGCGTGGAGCATCGCAACGAGATGCGGGCAACGGCCGTCGCCGGTGGCAACTGGCCTCCAAAAACCCAGGAACTGATCCAGCATCAGTACTCGGAGATATTCGTTCCGGCGACGTTTCTGCCACCCCTGGACATCGAGCGCAAAATCGGTCCGATCTTCGAGCTCCGTTCGTACACGCTTCAGCCGGGAACAACATCGGCCTGGATGGAAGCATGGGGCTCAAAGATAGAAGCGAGGATGGAACTGTCGCAGCCGGTCGGGATCTGGACCTCGGACCTGGGTCAGTTGAACCGCTGGCTGCACATGTGGTCTTACGAGAGCTGGGAGCATCGCATCGAGGCGCGCAAGAAGTTCGCCGAGGTCGGCTGGCCGCCTTCCTCCGGATCGTCACCGCTTGACCAGGAAAACATGCTCTACAACGCCATGCCATTCTCGACAGTTCAGTAGTACCCACACCAGGCCCTCACGCGCTTTTCATGACCCCTTCACGACTCCCTCAGACCGGACGTGAGATAGTCGAAATCGACGGTTACAGAGGCCATTCGGTCGGCGCCGGAAAGGCACCGGGAAGCGCCTGGAATCAGCCGTCAACGACAACAGGTCTTTGGAAAGCGAGGCACGAAACATGACGGGAGTCCGTGTCTACGTTTGGATTCACAGGTGGTTCGAACCCTGTACGGATCCCGGGTGGGGGAGTTTCGCATTGTTGCCCTCCACGGCCGGGATAGGGATGAACCCCGCTGAAGACCGCATGCTTGCGTTTACGGGCTGAGCCAGTCCTCTCCGGAAGCGCCTCCGATAGGGGCAAACCGGACTCGACGGCAGCCACTTTATAAAGAACGATTAACGGACTTCAGCGGTTGGACACTTAAACAGTGAAGACAGGCCGTAAGGGTGACCGGCGATCAGGCCGGGCATTTCTTACGAAGCAGAGAAACGATCAGCACCGGGAGTAGCGAACCAGATAACAGGGCCTGGACGAAATCACCGGCAACGGGAAAGCCGATGCGCCGGTGGCATGAGTCAGCCAGAGCGGTCACCAGACCGAATATCGCACCCCGGGTTTAGACCGGCCAACTGACACGGACCGGATCGATGCTGACAGGGACTGACACAGAAAAACAAGAGAGGGTCCGGCCGATTGGTTGGCCCTCTCTTTAATTCCGGCGATCTAGCATCGAGCCGAAACGGACGGTTAGCCGCCGCTACGGTGTCGCAGCGGATACATCTGTCCGCTCATGATTACGGTCGCCCGTCATACGGAATCTGATTCAGTATCTCCCGGCCAGCCCCCGACGCGCCCGTGACTCGCCTGGGCGTGTTATCGGCCGTGAGGCGAAAAGCACTTGGAGGAGTGCGAGCCGGGAGATCCTTCGTCTTCGGACTCAGGATGATGTTGATCATCGTCATTCCCCGGATCGACTATCCAGCACAACGGTCGTGGGGGTCGATTGGTATCGACCCGAGGGCGATAGCCAGGGCGCTCTATTTATGGTCTCGTTGGAACGCGTCCGTTCGTCGTCTTGAGGGTCTCGAAGGACGGCTTCTATCGCACAAAGATGTCGTGGTTAACCGGCAGTGACGCAGGGCATGATCCCCCGCCGCCGGCCACCGCCAGCGTGCTCGCGTCCAGTAGCTCCAGGAACGCCCAGCCTCCCTGGCCGTTGTTGTAACAGTGGCTGGTCGTGACGGTACCGGGGTCGCTCCAGGTTGGAGCGCTGACCGGCACCCGAATGTCCAGCCCTGCGCCCGTCATGTTCACAGCGTTGTCGGCCGCCAGGGCGATGGCGAAGCCGTTGCCGTTTTCTCCACCTCCCTGCGCGAACCACGCCCCGGTGAGCGCCCCGGCCACATCCCGGCCGCCGGGACATGGCGCCGTGCTGAATCCGGTCCCCGTGCTACCGCCGAACAGGGCCTTGAATTGTGAACTCAGTGGCTCGTCGTACAGGTCGTAGGGACAGACAGAGTTGATCGCCTGGCCGGTATTCGTGGCTGACGCGTAGCGTTCCTGGTTGGCGAACGTGTTGACGACGGTCGTGTTGTAAGCGCCGAAGTCCCACGGCCCGAATCCATTGCCTGATCCGCGTGTTTGCGCCACGAGTTCGCCCGCCTTGAAAAAAATAGGCTCGTCCGGCCGTACAGCGGTGGAACTGTTGGAGGGGATGGGCGGAGCGATGGCCAGGATGCTATCTACCGGTGTCAGGACGTGGTCAACCCGCCACGCAACTTCGCAGCTCGAGAAGAACACCAGCAGGTACTCGTTGGTGCCAAGAGAGGTTTCGTAATAGGCGACCGATTGCAGCCATGAATCGGCGGGCGCGTAGATGGAGGAAAGGACCCTGGTGTCACCGATCGACGCCGGAAAGATGTAGCCGTGGGGTTTGATAACGGCGCCCGCCGGTGAGCCGCTGGGGATGATTGATCGGATCGTGTTGATGTCGGTGATCGGGGCGGTGAACCTGACGTTGGGATTGCTCTCCAGCGTGCATGCCTCGCCAAACAGGTTGAACGGCCCACCGGAGATTAGGGCTTCGTACTCGTCCGCGCTGCCGCACGGGAAGTGACCGAACTGGCCGTTGACCTCCGTCCCTCTCCAGCCGCTGCAGCCCAGCTCAGCGGCGCGTGCCATGGCGGCTTCCGGAGAGTCGTACAGGTCTGGAGGCGGAGGGGCTGGAGCTGGCGGAACGGGAGTGGCGTACGGCGTCGCGGTCGGGATCGTCGGAGTTGCGGTACTTGTGGGCGATGGCAACGCTGTTGCTGTGGGGGTTGACGGCTGCTCGGTGGGAACCCGGGTTGGCGCGGGTGTAGCGATTGGCCTGGCAGGCATGGGACCGGGAGAAACCATCACCGTCGCCGTGGGGGTCGGCGATGGGTGGATGGGTGGAAGAGCCGTCGGCAACGGGACGAGAGTTGGAGGACTCGTGGGCGCTGCGATTGATGTTGCAGAAGCCGCGGGGCGCGACTCACTCACCACCACCGGCGATGACGGGTCTCCCGATGTCGACGTTACACATGCGACCGCCGCAACGGCCGCTATGAGTAGCAGTGTCAGGAACCTGGATGTACGCACGTGGACTCCCATGCACCCATCGTCCTTCACGCCAAAAGACTCTGCATCCGTGTGTACCCTGATGAGGCGTGCGCCGAGAAACGTGGCTGAGAGACGAGCAGGACGATGATGTGTGCGTTACCGTACCGGGTCAGGAGGAGGCCGACCCATGATCCGATCAATCCGCACGTACACCGCTCAACCCGGTAAGACACAGCAACTCATCGATACGCTCAAAGAGATGCAGGCCTATGCCCGCACGCAGGACGTGGCGATGCGTATCTTCGTCGAACCCTGGGGCCACGGGAGCCGGGTACGTCTTTCCACTGATCATGAGGACGCCGGGGCGGGGCAAGAGTGGTTGCAGCGGTTCTTGAGTGTTGAGCGGGCGAGAGAGGCTCGCGACCGTATTGAATACCTGATCGAGGGGCACCAGGACGCCAGTATTCTGCTCGAGGTCGACTAGTTACGCGTCACGAACATCGACGTTGCATCACCGCGAACCGCTGCCCGGGAGACATGAATGAAAGCTGGAGTTAATCTGCTGAACTTCGGACCGGCTGCGTCGCCGGAATCACTGGCCCGCTGGACCGGTTTCGTCGAGAGCCTCGGCTACCACCTGGCGATGGCGTGTGACCACGTTGCAGTCACAAGGGACGTACACGAACGCTATCCCGCGCCCTTGTACGATCCATTTGCGACGTTGTCATGGCTCGCCGCGAAGACGTCCACGATAGAGCTCGGCACCACGGTCATCATCCTCCCGTATCGGGATCCGATCCTCACCGCCCGGATGGTCGCCAGCCTCGATCAATTCAGCGGCGGGCGTTTCATATTTGGCGTCGGCGTGGGGTGGTCGACCCTGGAGTTTGAGGCGCTTGATTTGCCGTTCCATCGACGAGGAGCGATGACGGACGAATACCTGGCCGCCATGAAAGAGTTGTGGTCGGAGAAAGCTGCCAGTTTCGAGGGCGAGTTCACGTCGTTCAAAGAAGTCCTGACGGCGCCCCTGCCGGTCCAGAGACCACATCCGCCGATCTGGGTCGGCGGCGCGAGCGACGCAGCGATCAAGCGCGCCGTAATACACGGCGACGCATGGCACCCCATGAACATGGATATGAACTGGCTCAGGGGTTACGGGGTGCCGGCCCTGAAGCGCTTCGCAGACGAGGCAGGAAAGCCAGCTCCGGCGTTTTCTCCGCGCGTGAAATTGCACATCACGGACCGGGACTTGCCGGAAGAGGGGCGTAAGCCGGGGATCGGCTCGTTATCGCAGGTCCGTGACGATCTGGGAGCGTTCGAAGATATGGGCGCGGAATACGTCTTGCTGGACACGTACATGGACGTGCCGGAAGACACGATTACGCATGAACCGGCATGGGCGATGCTGATGGCGGTGGCGGAATCGGTGTTCGATCTCGGAGCGGAGTCGCTGCGGTAATACCGACGCGCCCTGAGGCTCTCGAAGGACCGATCCGGCACAACGTCCCCGATTCTTTTCGAAATGCCGGGCGGACGCGCTCAGACCTCACATCTGCGCCTGCCAGCCGTTACCATCGACGGTCCATCACGTCAGTCGCGCAGAAGTCAGGACCGGAAGCTAAATTACGAAAGGTCATCATGCGGGTAGTCCAGTTCGAGATCCCCGGCACAGGCAGGCGAGTCGGAGTAGTCGACGACCTCGACATCATCGACATCACGGCTGAATCGCCATCGCTGACGTATGTATTCCAGGTATTCGATGCGGCGCAGAATTCGGGAGTTGGCTTTGAACAGGTACTCCAGGAGGCGGCGGACGCCAGCAGTTCACGGATCAACTACGCCCGGCTTCTCGGCGCGCAGGTCGGTGGCGATGCACCGTTCTTGCACGCCCCTGTGGACCACATCGACCCGCATCGTGTCCTGATCTCCGGAACCGGGCTGACGCACACCGGCAGCATGGAATCACGCGACGCGATGCATGTCGAAGAGGACGAACCCGAGTCCGAGGAACCCGCCACGGACTCCGCAAAGATGTTCCAGATGGGGATCGAGGGAGGCAAGCCGGAACCCGGGACGCGCGGAGTGTCACCGGAGTGGTTTTACAAGGGAAACGGCACTTTTCTGCGAGGCCCGGGCGAGCCGCTGGATATCCCGGCCTACGCCCTCGATGGCGGCGAGGAACCGGAGATCGCGGCCTGCTACATCATCGACAGAGACGGCACGCCCCGCAGGCTCGGGTTCACGCTCGGGAATGAATGGGCGGATCACGAGACGGAACGCATCAACTACCTTTACCTCGCTCCATCAAAGCTGCGTGTCTGCTCGATCGGCCCGGAGCTCGTGACCGATTTCATGTTCGATGAACTGGAGTACGAGTGCACGACGACAAGGGCGGGTGAAGCGATCTACCAGAGCGGCCCGATTTATTCCGGCGAGAAGTACATGTCACATACTCTCGCCAACTGCGAGGATCACCACTTCAAGTACCCGGGCCATCGTGTGCCGGGAGATGTCCACGTGCATTACTTCGGGACGAGCAAGATCAGCTACACGGAGCGGAATTGGAAGTACCAGGAGGGCGATGAGGTCACGATCTATTCCGCCGGTTTC
>JASLLE010000077.1 GCA_030747175.1 Dehalococcoidia bacterium
CGGTTTACAGCCTGCTGGGCGGTCCATGCCGGGAGAAGCTTCTCCTGTACGCGACCTGCGACGATCTGGACTGGTCCCAGGAGCTTGGCTTCAAGGCGTTCAAGGTCAGCAACCCGGCCCATTACCGCATGGGACTTGATGGCGTGAACATGGCCGAGGAACTCATCGCAATATCTCGGGAGCAGGTCGGCCCGGATGCCGAGTTGATGTACAACCCGGTCAGTTCGTTCAACGTCGAGTTCGCCATCCGGGTCGCAGACCGGCTCCGGCCGTACGGCCTGCGATGGTTCGAAGAGCCCTTGATTTCGAGCGATCTCGAAGGCTACGTCGAGTTGAAAAAGGCGATCAACTGGGTGCCGATCGCCACCGGGGAGCACCACCACGGCAGGCAGGCCTACCGGCAGCTCGTCGAGAGGCGTGCGGTGGATATCCTGCAACCGGACATGAGGTGGTCGGGCGGGCTGACCGAGGTGATGAAGGTCCATACCATCGCCGAGTCGGCCGGGCTCATCACGGTCCCGCACCTGGGCGCGGGAACGCCCTGGGGCCAGCATTTTTCCATCGCAGCGCCGGAATCGCCGATAGCCGAGTACTGGATAGGTACGGACCCGGGGATCCCGTTGGACGAGGTCTGCCCGATCCCGGGGACGCCGATGCCGGTGGACGGGTACGTGACGCCGTCGGACGCGCCCGGGTTCGGCATGGAGATCATGCCTGAATGGATCAGCCCGTGGGATCACACCGCAGCCGCACGGGCACGCGGCATCGCGTGATTTGAGGGCAGGTACTGGCCGATTGACGCCCTTCGAGAGCCTCAGGGCGCGGGGTATCGCCTCAGGAGCGGTTTCGTTCTGAGGGCGAGGTTCGTTCCGAGGACGCGGGTTCGTTCTGCGGGAGCGATGGCGTTAGCCGACAGCATCAAACGTGGGCCGCCAGTCGCCTTCGACCGGCCATTCGAGCTGGCTGGCGATATTGTCGTGCGGACGGAAATCAATCTTGACGTCCTCGATCCGCTCACCCACGACCTCGATATCGTCCAGCGTGAGCCCCCGTAGCTCCATTGCGTATCTCAGGTAGCCGACCTGGTCCAGTCGATATCCCATCGCCTGGAGGGCAACCACGTCCGCAGCGATGTTGTGAGCGGACGCCAGGGTTATCCGGGAGTCGATCGGATCACCTTCCACCGGGCCGTTGCCCTGCATGCCTTCGGTGCCATCAAGGACCGTGAGGTCCGGCGCCACGTGCTGCGCCATCTTGGCAAGCGTGAGGTTGATCGCCTTGCTGCCCTTGTGGATTTTCCGTTTTTCATTTCCACCGGCCAGCATTCCGACAAGGATGTTCTTGAGGCCGAGCGTGACCACGACATCGTTATGCGTCTTGGTGCGGGTGACGGAGACGACGTACGACTCCGCCATCGTCCGGGATATGCTCAGATACTGCGCGTTCAGTTTGTCATCGAACGCCGGAACCTTCACCGTCTCGTCCGTGTTGAGATCGAGCCAGGTGACGTTGAACTCGTCAGCCAGCGGGCGATATCCGTAATTGTCGAAGCCCTGATCTGCGGTCCCGATCGCCGGGCCGACGGCGACGGTGAAATCTTTGACGCCCTTGCTTTCCAGGAACGCCAGTGTCGAGCGCACGGCGTCCACGGGGGTTGCGCACAGGGGTACTTTGGTCGAGACAAAGTTGGGTTTGATCAATACCGGCCAATCCGGAATCTGGACCTGGTCTGCGATCAGGCCCAGTGCCTCCGGTACGGTGCGAGTCCGGTCGCCGCCGCTCACGAGGCTTACTTTGATCTTGCCGTCAACCATGTTTATCTCCGTCCCGGTAAATTGAGTGCGATACGTGGATTGATCCCTGGATGATAGAAAAGATGTTACGGCATTGAGGGCGCCAGCCGCTCAGATTTGCTCGCTGGACGGTCTCGCCAAATAATGCCGGTTAGTCTGGACCAGGGAATCTTTATTTAGTATCGGAGCACCTTGATGACCGAGGAAACCCCCGGCGAGAACGGCGGCAAGCGGATACTGGTAACGGGGATGAGCGGGCTTATCGGCGGCCTTGCCGGTCGATCCCTGGCAAAGAACAACTATGTGCGAGCGTTGAATCGCCAGGCCGTGGAGGGCGTGGATTGCGTACGGGCGGACATCTCCGACCTGGACGCGATTCGCCCGGCGTTCGAAGGCATAGACACCGTCGTACACATGGCCGCCTATCTCGGACCGGAGTTTTCCGGGCAGGTTTCCGGCAACCTGATCGGCGCATACAACGTGTTCGAGGCGGCGCGCGAGGCCGGGGTTAAACGCGTCGTCTTCGGCAGCTCCGGCGCGACCCAGATGCAGTACGAGGTTGACGAGCCGATCAAGGCGATGGTCGAGGCACGCTGGGATGATGTCCCGTCACCCCGGCCGATCCTCACTCCGCAGGACGCGCCCCGGCCAAACGGCATTTACGGCGCGGCAAAGCTGTGGGGTGAAGCGCTCGGCCGGTACTACTCCGATGCGCACGGAATGTCCGTCATCTGCATCCGGATCGGCCGGGTGGTCAAAGAGGACTGGCCGTACGACGCCCGGCACGCGGCCGTGTATTGCAGCCATCGTGACATCGTGCAGATGATCGAAAAATGTGTGTACGCGCCGGAGTCGGTGCGGTTCGATCTGTTCTACGCGGTATCCGACAACCGTGGCCGATACCGCGATATAGACCATCCAAATGAGGTCATCGGCTTCGTGCCACAGGACGGCATTCCGGAGTGGCCGATGGAGCGCCCCGGGTAGAGCAATCGAGCCTCCACTGTCCAGCCCGGACCTCGCGAATCATCGGAACACGCAGTAATTCCCTTGGGAATTCCGGGCAGCGCGTCTCTAGTATTTATCGTCGTTGCGCTGTTTCATCGGTCCGCCACGAGGGGCGGCTCCCGTCGAAAGCGCGTACCTCTTCGATGCGCCTTCACGCCCCACATACACCACAGGCATTCGAACGGTCCCACATCAGGGGCCGGGTACGACCGTACATGATTCAGGCGACGCTCGCGTCGCTTGCCCTGCTCACCATCCTGTTGATCGAGCAGGGAGTTTCCGACGGCATCATCGTCGTCACGATCGCATCTTCCACGGCGACGGTTTTTGTCGTGCCACACTCGATCGCCTCTTCACCCAGGAGGGTCGTCGGAGGCCACGTTTTCAGTGTGCTGGTAGGTCTCGTTCTCTGGGGCGGGCTTGAGCTGCTAACCGGCGACGCCGGCAGCGCGACCAACCTGCAGATAGACATCTTCGGCGCCGCTGCCGTCGGGCTGTCCGCGCTGGTGATGGCGACCACGAACACCGAGCATCCGCCCGCTGCCGGGACCGCCTTCGGCATCATAGTGGTTGGGCTTTCGTTCACCTTTATCGCTTTTATTTTGAGCGCTGCGGTGATCCTCTCGATCGTTCGCCTGTTGCTGCGAGACCGGCTCCAGAATCTTCTCTAGCGGTCCGGCGGAATTAACTGGTTGCGCGACAAGCGCGAGAACGCCACCGGGCGTTTCGGCCACGGCGGCGTTCCCAGGTCTGTCTTAACCCCTCGGCAATTGGCCGCTCTTAACGGTCGTCAGGATGGAGTGGTGACTCCAGGTATCGCCACAGCTCACTGTCGACGTTCAAGACCAATGTCGAATCTTCCGCCAGCAGCGCTTTATAGGCTTGCAAAGACCTTGTGAACGCGTAGAACTCTTTGTTCTCGTTCAGCGCCTCGGCCAGTATCCTGATCGCCTCTCCTTCGGCCTCACCACGGATCTTCGCAGAATCTCCCTGGGCCTCTTGCGTGATGATCTGAACTGTCCTGTCCACTTCCGCACGCTTCTCAAGGTCGATCTTCGCCCCTTCCGCACGTTCAGCAGACGCGATCCGTTCACGTTCAGCCCGCATCCGATCGAACACCGAAGCCGAGGCAGTCTGCGGGAAGTCCGCGCGTTTGATCCGGACGTCGACGACCTGAATCCCGAACCGGTCGGTCAAAGGAACCCGATAGCGGTAATTCTCGCCTTCAAGCCCGTAATTTTCCGGCGGGAGACCATCGATGATCGCCCTCAACTGCTCCGGAGTCGGGTCGCGATCCCTGATGGCCTCTTCACCCTCCTCCACTGCACGCCCGGCGATGATTATCGTCAGGCTCGCGTCTCGGAGGCCGCCCGGGAGGGCTTTTGCCTCATCTCGCGTGATGTCCAGCAGTTTCGACGCCGCCGTTACCCGTCCCATGATCTCTTCGCGCGTCTCGTCGATGATCTCGGACTGGAGGTCCAACGCGACCTCGCGACGGAGGTTGGAGTTGACGATGTCGCCCACACGGGCCTCCGCGTTCGTCTCCGTGCGGAGAGCCTGGAAAAACACCAGGGGGTCGGTGATGCGGTAACGGGCGAACGCGTCGATCACCAGCGTGCGCTTGTCGAGAGTGAGCAGCGACGCGGGTGGCGCATCGACACGAAGCAGCCTGCTGTCCAGCTTCGTCACCGACTCGACAAAGGGCACTTTAACCGCTATGCCGGGACTTGTCTTCGACTCTTTGAACTCACCAAACCGGGTCACAATCGCCAACTGCGTCTCGTCAACGATATAAAAGGTCTGGGAGGCTATGACGCCGGCGATTATCAGGATTACGAGGAGCGGAATCGCAAGTTTGCGCATCTTACTGTCCTCCCCCTACGCCCGTACCGCCGCCCGAATTCAGGGGCAGGAACGGCAATATGCCGTCAGCCGCCTCTCCGGTTACGACGAATTTCTCGGTCCCCGGCAGGATCTCTTCCATCGCCTCCAGGTAGAGGCGTTGCCGGGTTACTTCCGTGGAGGTCAGGTAGCCCTCAAGCAGGAGTCTGAAACCTTCCGCCTCACCTGTCGCGAGCGCTATCCGGCCTTTCGCGAATCCTTCTGCCGCCTCACGAATTCGTCTCGCTTCACCTTCAGCTCTCGGCAACTGGTCGGCTTCATATGCGTCAGCCAGGTTCTTCAAACGCTGTTTCTCTTCCTGGGCTACTACGACATCCTCAAAAGCGTCACGCACCTCCTCCGGCGGATTCACGTTCTGGAGTAGAACCGAGATTACGCTGATGCCCGAGTCGTAAGAATTGAGCAGGTTCTGCATCTGGAGGCGGGTGTCCTCCTGGATCTGCTCTCGTCCCTCGGTTAAGGCATCGTCGATGGTACGAGAGCCGACAACCTGGCGAAGCGCCGTTTCGGTTACGTCACGCAACGTTCGGCCATCCGGCCTGCCGCTGCTGACGCCTCTGTCCACATCTCCGGGATCGTCTACTTCGAACAGGTAGTTGCCGATATCCATGATCCGGTACTGGATCACGGCGCCGACATCCACGATGTTCTCGTCGCCGGTAATCATCTGCGCTTCGCCCGGCACCTGCGTGACCGCAGTGACGCCCTCGCTCCCACTACGGAAACCGAGTTCAAGGGTCCGCGTCTGGGTGACCTGGACGATGTCACGCTGACCAACCGGAGAAGGCCACCACCAGTTCAACCCGGATCCGGCGGTGCTGTCGAACTTCCCGAACAGGCGTAAAGCCGCCTGCTCGTCAGGGTCGACGGTAAAAACACCGGAGGCCAGCCAGACGACCGCCGCGACGACCATGCCGATCAGTACGATCAGGCTGAAGCCGCCGCCGCCGAGAAACTTCAAGGGCGGCAGCCCGTCCTTAAAGCGACCGATAAGGTCTTCGAGGGAAACTTGCTCCCGGCCGGCGTTGCCGCCGTTATCTCCACCACCGTCCTCCGGTGGGCGGTACATTTCGTCCCGTCCCGTCCGAGGTATGGGATCGCTACCAGCGGCCATTGCTACTCCTGCCGCGGCGTGTAATCGCTCGCCGCCCGGCGGTGGCACGTCGGCCCCGCCTGATTTCAGTTCGGTAACCCACGGCACGAAAAGTACTTCGAACCGGTTCCGGGTCAAGGTTTCCATATGCCCAGCTAACGCATTTGCATCTTGTTGCCAGACCATCCGGGATTATACCCGAGCCTCGTGCGTCGTATGCCCGGATTCGGATTCCCATGCAAGAACATGGATCCGGATCGTACAGCCCCGTTTACTTACCAGATTGTTCCTGGTGCGCTGATCGCTCTCGTTCCAGGCGTTGCAGGAACCCCTCGTAGCTGTTTATGCCCTGTATGACCTTTACGAGTTCGCCGGCGTTTTCGACGTATGTCCGAAATTCCTGCACCTGTTCTCCAATCGGGCTGACCGAGGCGGGATTGTCGCCGTAAGAACCGTTGAAAGCGAAATAGGCCTGGTTGATCTTCCTGATGAAGAGTCCGTGTTCCTGGAGCTCAACCCGCCGGTCCTCCATGTAGTCCTCAGCGCCCTCGATCTCCCCGTTTGCGAGTAGTTCGTCAACTTTGATGCGCGTTTCACGCATGAACTGGCGGAAGCTGAACGCGTCTGAATCTGCATCAGGATCTGGCGCCGTCTCCGGTACGAAAGGTTCTGCCGGCGGCAATGTCTCCCCGGTCATGCGCTCATACGCCATCCGACCGATCTCTTCACCGAACAGGTCGGCCACCGTTTCGTTGAGTGTCGTCAGGTCGTCGCTGCTCCAGTACGCCCGGCCGAGTGGTCTGAAGATCAGGTAAGCGTGGAGCCATTCATGCGCGGCGACATCCAGGGTAGAGAGCAGATCACGGTCTTCCGGGATGACGGTCGGAAAGGTCGCCACTCCGCCGGTTGCGAGCACTATCCCGGACAAGCCCGAGCTGGCGTAGACCGCCTCCTCCACCTTCTCTCGCTCGGCAAGAGTGATACCGGGATCGATCAGGACCGACTCCAGGCGCTGGATACGGTCACGAGGCGACGTAACCAGAACGCGTGGAGTCGAGTCCAGCCTGAAATCGACAGGAGGCCATGTAAGTGGACCTAGCTCCCCGATGTCCAGGTCACGTAGCACTCCGTCGATGGCCGATTCCATGAGCTCCTCGACATCGTTACGCAGTCCGCGACGTTCAGACTCAAGCCGGTCAAGACCCTCTTGTAATACCGCGAGCCGGTCTCGATCCGGCTCGGCGGCCGATGCCTCCTGATCGAGATCGCGTTCGACAATCGATATCTCTTCGTTCAGTTGGAGATAACGCTGCAGGCGCACGCGCTTCTCCTGGTCCGACGACCCAACCCCCGGGATGAACTCCTTTACGTGATGGACCCACTTGTCCAGGAAGTTGGAGACCTCCCACCGCACGAGGCCGTACTCGTAACCGCGTGCTGCGGAGTGGGCGGGACTCAAGACGCGCGTGGAACGAGGTGTGAAGAGCAACAACGTGACCACGAGAAAAATCAGGACGCCTTTCCAGAACCGCCGACTCTTCAGGCGACGGCACGTGACGCGGAACGGCCAGCTCAGTAGTCGAAGCAATCGGGCGAGGATGTGCGTCGTGTATCTCAGCGGGTTGCCGGGGGCGGGTTTGGCCAGGGTCTCCAGGATCAGGTCCTCAGGTTGATATCGGACTGGGCTGAATTGAGAAGGCGGGATCAATGAGATGAACTCACAACGCCTGTATATCAGGCCATAGACCCGCCTTATGTGTATACGCTCACCGGACCCCGGAGGGGGAGAAACGAGCCGGTCGGTCCGACTCGTCCGTATACCCTCGTGCAGATGAATGTCTTGACCATCGTTATCAGGTTAATAGCGCTTACCGTTATCGTAGCTATCACGGCGGCGGCGTGCAGTTCGCCTGGCACGCAAGACCCCCGCGAGCCATTGCTGGACGCAGCGGACGCCATCAACCCGCCCTCAGACACCGCTGACCAGGCTGCGACCGCGGATTCAGGAGATTCAAGCCCCCTGATCGTTGAGCCAGACTGGGTCAAGGCGAGGCTCGCGGCGGTGCAGGGGATCTGGGGTTTCACACCGGCCGGCGTCGACTGGCAAAACTCCTACGACCTCCGACAGATGCGCGGTCAACCGGCGTGGTTCGGGAGTACCGGGTCCGCGGGTTGGGCCGGCGCCGGGCAGGCGATTCCGCAGTCAGTCCTTCATGAACTTGGACATTCTTACTGGGGAGCATTCCCCGTACATGGCCGGGACGACCTGGCGCCCGGGAGTGATATCGAGAACGTGCTGGAGTCGTACCGGGACGATCTACTCGCGTTCATGCGGCAACCGCCAGACCGGTTCGAGCCGCTCAGGGACAGGTTCCGGAACCTGCCCAATCTTGATCGAGGAGGTCTCCCCGACCTGGCGCATTTCGGTGAATCAGAGTTGATCTACTTCGCCGGAGGAGACCTTGACCTGGTCCCGCCGATCCTCCGGAAGTATTACGTGTCCTATCTAACGGGTACGGGTGTGGCGGGCGATGGCGGAGACTTCGGGGAGTGGCCCGAAGCACTGGCATGGTGGTTTGCCCTGGACGACGAGGAACGAAGTGAGGCCGGCCGCGTGTTCGGTCTCCAACACTTCCCGCTCGGCCCGTACTTGGGAATCGCACACAGCGAGGAGGCCGATCTGAGCGCCGCGATCGTCGCGATTCTTGACGTCGAAGAAAGGCAACGGCTTACGGATTTCGCCGATCAGTTCGACGAGATAAAAGAACGGCGCAGCGCTTTGACCGATGCCGCCGGGGCCGATCGGGGATTCAACTTCTGGGCTCGATACCTGCGTGATATGTTCGACCTTCATTACGAGCATCCCGAGGTGCTCGCAAGCCATGCCGGTCCGAGGGGCCGGGAGCTCGGCTTAACGTTTGACGCCTACCAGGAACTGGACCCACTTCCGCCCGTCGAGCAGGCGGAGCGATATCGTGCGCTCACGAGTACGCCTGCCGCCCGGGACATCCGGGATTTCGCGCCGCTGCTGAAGGCGCGTACGCTCCTGGAGCTGTTCCCTGCGGGCGGCGCCTCCGATTTCGGTGGCATCGAAGCAGCGGCCAGCGCCTACACGGACGAACTGCGGGATCTGGTGACCATAGCGGATGCGGCACTCGCGACCGGGAAAGCCGATCCGCAAGCAGCTGCGACGGAAATGTCGGAACGGCTCGCCGGTTTCTCGGACGGCGAACTCGCAGGTCGGATCGATACCGTTTTCGGCACGATGCGGGATGCAGAACCCGAGATCGCCAGGGTGGTGATCGAGAAAATCCCTGACACGCTGTTGTTGCGCTTGCTGGCCGTTCGTCCATCAGCGGCTCGCGCCGGCGAGATACCGCCCGAGCGGCTTTTGAGCGCAGCGGGCGTCACGTCCGGCGCGTCGCCAGAGCTGTTGATCGAGGGAATCGCGCTCCTGGCCGGCAACAGTTCCGGCAATTTCTCCATCGATGCGCCGTCCGACGACGGCGTTTACGAGGTTCTGGATGGGTTCGCTGAGACCGACCCGAATCTTGTGCTTCGCGTTTTTCGCGAGACCGATCTCAGGCTGTTGCCGTGGGTGACCGCCCACGCCGAATCAGCGGTGGCGGTACTCGGGGCGGACCCGGTGAAGTCGGGGGAGTTGCTTTTCACTTTCGACGGCCCCGAGCCGACACCCGAGCGCATCGTGCGGCAGGTGGCGTATCTCGATGCCGGCACGGCGGTTGAGCTGATGCTGGTCGCCGTTGATACGGGCCGGGGCGACGTACTGACCCGCACGCTCAACACGATCGTTTATGACGCGTACTGGTCGGGGTTGGGAGTCGGGCCGAGCGGCAGGCTGGAATCGGCGGCGGCACTGCTGATCGCGTTACGCGACAGGGTCGGCGAGGACCGTACGGCTGCACTGGTCGGAGGCGGTGTCTTCGACTACCTTTCGGGCGTCGCTGAGGGCGAACTGGAAGCCGAGTACCGCGCACGACATATACAGACCCTGAAAGCACTGGAAAGCGACGCTTCGAGCTCCGAAGACGCGGGTTTCTTTGAGTCGTTGTCCGCGTTCGTCCGAGATGCGTAACGCCGGAGAGTCTGGCCGACGGTGGCATATCCCATCCCCCGGGCAAATACGACCGCGCATCCGGACGCCCTCATTAATCGTTCACTGAATTCACGTTCGCCGGTGCTATACTCCGGCCAAAGCTAAATACCCCAGTTTCACCGGCGGGTCAAACCCTCTCCGGCGCGCTCACTTTTTAAGCCTGTTTGAGTCTGGAGGCACATATGGCTGGATTCACCACTGCCCAGATCAGGAATGTCGTCTTCCTGGGCCACTCCGGGTCCGGGAAGACATCGATAGCTGATTCAATGTTCCACCTTTCCGGAGAGACGAACCGGTTAGGGAGTGTGACGGGCGGTACCAGCGACTCAGACTTTGAGCCGGAAGAGCAGCGTCGCCAGTCCAGTGTCACGACGACGATCCTGCCGAGCCCCTGGAACGGATCGAAGATCAATGTGCTGGACACGCCGGGTTACGCCGACTTTGCCGGCGAGATGTTTTCGGCGCTTCGGGTCGCAGACGCAGCCGTCCTGGTTATTTCCGCGGTGGGCGGCATTGAGGTCGGCGCAGCGCAGGCCTGGGAACGCCTTGAAGAACGATCACTCCCGCGGATAGTAGCCATTAACAAGCTGGACCGCGAAAACAGTGATTTCAACCAGGTGGTCGATGAAATTTCTGAGGGGCTGGGCCGGAAATGTGTTCCGATCCAGGTCCCCAACGGCGCCGAAGCCGCCTTTACGGGTGTTGGCTCCCTTGTGAGCGACCCGGCGTTGCAGGAAGGCGATGGAGCGGATCAGTTTGAGCGTCTCGTCGAGGCGGTCGCAGAGACGGATGACGCGCTGGCCGAAAAATATCTCGAGGGCGAACCCCTCACAACGGAGGAGTTGACCTCCGGGTTGCGTCTCGGCATTGCGTCCGGGGACATTGTGCCTGTCGTCGCAACGGCGGCGTTGGAAGAAGTGGGCATATCTGACCTGATGGATGCCATCGTAGATTTGCTACCTTCTCCGGAAATCGCCGCCAGACGAGACGATGCCCCGGAGATTCCAGAGGGCGCCGAGGCAAACCTGGTCTTCAAGACCAGCGCCGATCCTTTCGTCGGCAAGCTCTCTTATTTCCGTGTGTACGGAACGCCGTTTGCCGGAGGTTCTGAGCACTGGAACGCGAACAAGGAAACATCGGAACGAGTGGGACAGGTTTCTTCTCCGAAGGGCAAGGAATCGGAGAACACGGACGAGGTCGTGTTCGGCGACATAGGAGTAATCTCCAGATTGGACGTGACCGGTACGGGAGACACGCTGACGGACAGCGCCAACCCGGTGACCCTGGACGGCATCGACCTCCCAGAACCGTTCTACGCACTGGCCGCGACACCGAAAACCCAGGCCGACCTGGACAAGATGTCTGACGCTCTGGCGAAGCTGGGGGAAGAAGACCCCAGCCTCAAAATCTCCCGCGACCCGGACACGGCGGAGACGATCATCCGCGGTCTCGGGGACGTGCATGTGGAGATCGGAATCGAGCGTGTGGAGCGCAAGTTTGGTGTGGGGCTGGAAACGTCACTGCCGCGGATCGCTTACATGGAGACGATCGGCGGTTCCGCCCGGGTGGAGTACCGTCACAAGAAGCAGTCCGGCGGTCACGGCCAGTACGGACACGTAGTGATCGAACTCAATCCGCTGACCCGCGGAGACGGTTTCGTGTTCGATAGCAAGGTGGTCGGCGGCAACGTCCCGCGGGAATACATCCCGGCGGTCGAAAAAGGTGTCGTGAAGTCCATGGAGGCGGGTCCGGTAGCCGGTTTCCCTGTCGTGGACGTTGGAGTGACCCTTGTGGACGGCAGCAGTCACTCGGTGGACTCGTCCGGAATGGCGTTTGAGATCGCCGGCGGATTCGCACTCCGACAGGGCATCCCGCAAGCTCGTCCGGTCCTGTTGGAGCCGGTAATGCATCTCCGGATACTGACACCCGACGATCTGACCGGGGACATCATCAGCGACCTGAACACGAAACGGGCGCAGATACTGGGCATGACCCCGGCGGCAAACGGTCATACGGTCATCGAGTCAGACGCGCCTCTTTCGATGGTCCAGCGTTACGCCACCGACCTGCGCGCGATAACGGCGGGACGTGCGTCATATGAGGCCACGTTCGCCCGTTACGGCGAGGTCCCACAGCAAGAGATGGACCGGGTGGTCCAGCAGTACAAGCCGGAAGAGGTCGCCGCTACCTAGACAGGCGGCGCCGGGCGAGCGGCCGGCTGGTCGTTGCGCCCGTCGTAGCGGCGGATGGCCGTCCGGATGGCGTCCGCCCCGAACTCAAGCGCGTCCAACGGGATGCGCTCGTTACCGGCGTGGAACATCGCCGCGAAGTCGATCTCCTGCGGCAGGTTCATCGGCAGGAATCCGTAGGTCTGGATGCCGAGCTGCGAGAAGAAGCGGGCATCCGTTGTCCCCGGGATGAGTGCCGGCACAGCGACGGAGCCGGGATCGGCATCCTCGATCACCGAGGCCAGCATCTGGAAAATCCCCATATCTGGAACACCCGGCCCCGGGTCGTAATGCCGGACCTCTATCTCCGGCGCGTCCGGTCCATCCCCGAGATCGCCGAGTACGGACCTGAGTTCGCTCACGAGATCTTCCGGGCTGTAGCCGGGCAGGACGCGGCCATCCAGTTGAAGTGTGACCTCGCCGGGAATGACGTTCGGCACGCTTCCTCCGGCGACCACGGTCGGGGCGACGGTGTTGTGGAGCATGGCGTCAAACATCGCTCCGGGCGCTCCGATCATCCGGAGTACCCGATTCGTAAATCGTGGCCGCATAAGCAGCTTGATGAACAGGCTCTTCGGGAACGGCAACGCCCCGGCGAGCGCGGATAGCGATTCCCTGGCCGCGGGTGTGACGTGGACCGGAAGCTGTCTCGATTCGATCCGGCGCACCGCCTCCGCCATGTGCGCCATCGCGCCGCCACGCCGGCCGAGCGAACCGTGACCCGATGGGCCACTGAATGTGAGGGTCAGAAGGCAGGATTGTTTCTCGGCGATCATGATCGGGTAGACGCGGAGTCCTGAGACATCGGCAGCGAATCCGCCAACTTCGCCGACCGCGTATCTGACTCCGCGGAACTCTTCGGGATGTTCTTCAACCAGGAACCTCGCGCCCGCAACACCCCCGCGTTCTTCGTCAGACACAGCGGCGAAGATCAGGTCACCGGACGGCGTCTCGCCGGCCTCTTTCATGCGAAGAAGGGCCGCCACCATCATGGCCAGCCCGCCCTTCATGTCGATGGCGCCGCGCCCCCAGACGAAGCCATGTGCGATTTCGCCGGAAAATGGCGGCCTGTCCCACCGCTGTCCATCGGTCGGGACAACATCGACGTGACCGTAAAGAAGCAGCGGATCGCCGTCACCGCCGGGAAGACGGGCCAGCAGGTTCGGGCGCTCCGGGTCACGGGCGAGGATCTTCGTCTCGACTCCATGCCCGGCGAACAGGCGCTCAAGGTACTCGATAGAGGCGCGCTCGTTGCCCGGCGGGTTCGTGGTATCAAACCGGATCAGGTCTTGAAGGATCTCGACGGGGGAATCAGTCATCGGGGTGAAGCTGAACGCCCGTCAGGCGCGCCTGAGCTCCGACGACATGATGAACGCCATAATCGGTGGTACCGCCACACCAACCCCGCCCACAACGAGGGCGAACTCGTTACTGGTCGCCTCTGCCAGTACGCCGCTCAACAGGAAACCGAGGGCAAACAACTGCATCGTCATCCCGAACAAACTCATGACGCGCCCTCGCATTTCGTCCGGCGTGTACGTCTGGACCAGAACACTGATGGTAATTACGTAAGCCAGTCCGACCGCCCCCATAATCCACAGCATAGACAACGACAGGTAATACTCACGAGAAAACGCAAACACGATCATGCAGATCCCGAAGACGACTCCCGCGACAACCATAAGCGGCCCTTTGCGGCTCTTGTCGCCGCTGACGACGAGCGCCAGGGTTCCCGCGGCGCCGCCGATACCGAAGACGGCCATCATCACTCCGAATCCCTCTCCACCCACCTCGAACACGTCCGCCGCATAAACGGGGATCAAGGGAATTATGAACCCGGCGAACAGGCCCAGCAGGTTCAAGGACATGAGCACGCGGATCACTGGGTCGGTCCGCACGAACCTCAATCCGTCCTTGATGTCCTGCAACGCCGATTTCGAATCATCACCGCGATGAACGGTCCGATTTTTCACGAGCAGGAGCATGCCGAGCCCCACAAGACCGAGTACTCCAACCATGAAGTAGACGGACCCCGCGCCAGATGCTCCGATCATGATCCCTGCGACCGCCGGTCCAATGATCAGGCCAATCATGCCCGTGGACTGCATCATCGACGTGGCGCTCATCAACTTGTCTCTGCCGACCAGTTCCACAACGAAGCTCTGGTTGGCGGGCATGCCAAACGCGACGACGCTCCCCTGCACCAACGCCAGTGCGAGAAGGATCCAGACGGTAATCAGGTCCGCGACGATGAGATATCCGGTGATGAACGACATCGCTATGATCGCGGTGCGAACGACAAGAAGGATGTCCCGTTTCGGGAATCTGTCCGCGGCTAGGCCCCCGACGAGCGAGAGGGCGATCACCGCTATCGCTGGTACTCCGTTGACGATCCCTACCCATGCCTGGGATTCGGTCAGGTCATAGGAGAGCCATGACTGAACGGCCGCCCTGGCTTCAAATCCAAACACCATGAATACACTGGCGAACGCCATCCAGCGGAAGTCACGTATGCGCAGAACCTCCATCGGTCCGACGCGTCGCCCGAGCACGGGCGCGTCCAGGGAAGTGGCGCCGCCTGTGTGGACGGGATCAGTCGTGTCTTGTTCGGCGTTGGTGGCGGCCATGACCTGTGCCCAGGTTTCGCTCTCTGAGCGGAATCGGTCGATTTGAGATCGTCATCCGAGGTGACGTATCGTTCCGTAAGTGTTTGTCGGATGTCGGGACGATCTGCACGCGATCCACAATACTCCGACGGCGTGACGCCCGACTCCGTTAACCACGTCTTTTGATTCATGCAATCTTGGAGTTTTCGTGTCCAGGCATATTGGCCACAACCCAATAATCGCCCTCGCCGCCGGTGTGATACTTCTCGCCACAGCGTGTGGCGGCGGTAATAGCGTTGCTCCGACACGCGATCCGGCGCTGCCGCCACACATCGCTGACGTTGCTAACGGGGAACGGTTGTTCAAGAACGAGAGTTGTTCAGCCTGTCACGCGATCGATGATCGGCGGGTGACAGGGCCGGGGCTGGCCGGGATTGGCGCCGTTGCGGCCACGCGGGACCCGGCACTCAACGCCGACGAGTACCTGGAACGGGCGATTCGGAACCCGGGCGAGTACATCGTAGACGGATTCAGCAACGTTATGCCGAACACCTACGGCCGCCTGCCGCAAGATGACGTGGACGATCTGATCGCTTATTTGAAGACGCTTGAGTAGGTGCGGGACTTGCAACGGCGAATTGCCTCACGCGAAAAGGAATCCTCCGCTCAGACTCTGCCCTCACCCGACCTCCTTTCCCGTTAGAGAGGGGGCAAAGACATGCGACACGTAAATTCCAGTCTTCCCGAGCGTAGCTGAGGGACCTTCACCAGCACGCGTTCAAACGAAAGACACCGATCACCCGAAGACCTTGAACCTCCCTCACCCCGGCCCTCTCCCACCGGGAGAGGGGGTCGAGACTGCCCGCGTCACACCGGCGGGTGAAGGTTGTGGAAGTCTGTTGCGCCCT
>JASLLE010000078.1 GCA_030747175.1 Dehalococcoidia bacterium
CGGGGAGTACTTGCTTCGTCTTGTCATCGCTCCATCCTCTCAAGGAATGGAGTCTCCAACTTTCCCGGGGCGGTTCAGACATCACGAAACAGATCAGCAGAGCAAATCACTTATACGTGACAGATCAAATCAATGACGATGAGCGAAAGTCATATGTTGATCCACTTGAAGCAAGGCTTGCTGAGTTGCGAGAACGGGATCAGAACCAGCGTTGGACGCGAGACGAGCTCGAGACTTCGAGGCGGTCACGAGAGTCGATTTCGGAGGCGATCAGCGACGGCACGTTGGTAATGGCTGCTCGGCGGACATTGGATGCAGTCGAGGCGCGGGTGTTACGCACTGAAAGCGAAAGTTTGTCGATCACTCGTGAACTCGCCATCGAAGGGAGAGATGGAGGTATGGCTGGGATCACAGAAAGTCGATATCGCTCCGAGTCAACTTCGATTCCGATAAGTCAGTGGCTTTCGTCTTTGTCGGTCCAAGTTGTTGCAGGGCGGGATGAAATACGAGTGGAAGGGGCTGTTCCGGTCACGATCTCAACCACCGACGCCATCGATGAGTTCAGGACGTTCAAGCCAAAAGTTACATCAGATAGATCGATTGGAGAGCCCGGGATCTGCCCTGAGGCACAAGGATCCAAAGGAAAAGGTGATTCACTGATCACTGGTTCTTAAACGGCGACACGACCACGACGAATAACATCAATGCGAACGGCGCGGCAATCACTTCAAGCACGGCGGGCAAGGCGCACTGGTTGATCGGCTTCGACGGCCTGATCCACCTTCCGCTCGTAGACAACACGTCGCAGGGCAACTCGCTAAACGGCAACGTGACCGCGGCCAGTTACAACGCCGCGCTGAAGCTGATCGGCAAGTACGGGGTGCGGCCGACTGAATCGCCCTTCATCGTTGACGTGAACACCTACCTGGCCTCGCTTGCGATCGAGGAGGTCGAGACGGTCGATAAGCTCGGCCCGCAGGCGTCACTGCTCACCGGCCAGCTAGGCGTTCTGTACGGACACCTGGTGATCGTGTCTGAGCAGATGCGGCTGGCGGACACGGACGGCAAGGTTACAGACGCCGGGAACGTGACGGACACGGACAGGATCCTGGTCGTAAACCGTGGCCAGTGGCGCATCGGCTTCCGCAGGGAGCTATCGATCGAGACCGAGCGCGACATCCAGAAGCGGCAGAACGTGATGGTCGTCAGCATGCGGGTGGCGTTCGACGAGCGCAGCGGGGACCGATCGACGGCGACGCACACGGCGCTCCAGTACAACATCACCGGCGTGGCGTAGGCGAGACGGGTGGTCCCGGGTCCGATCGGGCTTTTGTTCGGCCGGGACCACCCGTGCGAGAAGAAACAGATAACGAGACCAGTGATGAAGACGTGGAGGCGCGTGGATGCCACTGAAAACGATCAGCAAGACGGTGACGGCCGCCGGGACAGCGGAGCGGTTGAGCGCCACAGACCTCCTGGTCTGGTGGGCCAGGGTCAAGGCGAAGACAGCGAATGCCGGGACGGTTTACCTGGGCGATGCGGCCGTATCCAGCAGCGATCCCGGCCTGGTCGCAGATGACGCCATCGAGCTGCGCGGACATCCAAACCTGAACCTTTACGACGTGTTTGTCGATGCCGGGACGTCTTCTGAAGGGGTGGATGTCTGGTATCTCGAATACGCCTAGCGGGCGAGACGTGGATCTGGCGGACGGAGATGTGCCCGGCTTTGCCGGCGAAGGGTTGAGGTGAGATGGGGCTTCCAATCGGAACGGTGACGGTGGCGACGGCCGGAACGCGGGTTCAGGTGGTCGCGTCCGGAAATGCCGTGTCAGCGGTGAGCTTCCGGGCACGTGCCAGCAACGCTGGCGCGATCTACGTTGGCGACGACACGGTCGCTGCCGGAGACGGCTACGAAATCAGTCCGGGTGACGAACTGACCGTTCGTTTTCGCGATCTGATCGACCTGAGGCGTTTTTACGTTGACGCCGCAAACAACGGGGACAAGGTGGATTACGCAGGGGTGGCGGCATGACGGATTCCGGCGTGGCTTACCGGTCCAACCCGCGGTTCAACCCGGACAACGTGTCTATCAAGTTCGGCACGGGCGGCGATTCGAGCCTGTACTACGACGGTGCCGACCTGGTCATGAGTCCGGCCGATGTCGGGACCGGGGATCTCAAGCTCAGCGGAGCGGGCCTGAAACTGGACTCGTCCGAGATGATCGATTTCGGGTCCGGCGACGTGAGCCTGACCCATGCGGCCGGGCAGCTAACGGTCGCCGGGGATTTCCTTTCCAGCAACGCCAACGGTCCGGCCTTGATCGACGAGGCGTCAGCTGCGGACAATCCCACGCTGCTCCCGAACAAATCTGACACGGGGACCGGCTGGGGCAATTCCGGTAACGATATTGTTCGCGGCATTATCGCCGGGGTGAACGTCATTCACCTGGCCAGTGACGGGTTCAAACCGGTTGGCACAACCGGGATTGCGCTCGGCGACGTCAACCACCGCTGGGGCGACCTGTTCATCAAGTCCGGCGGCAAAATCGACTTCGCGGGTAGCGATGTGACTCTTTTGCACGGGTCGAACTCGCTCACCCTGCAGGGAACCGGGAACACCCTGGCTCTCGGCGCCAACGCGCTCACCCTTACCGGCGACATCGCGGCGACCGGAGCCAGGGTGTCCCACCTGTACACGACAGACCAGACGACGACCAATGCCGAGACCGTCGACTCCTCGATCCACAGCAAGGTCCGGGAGACGATGGAGCCGTACGGCGGCGATGCGCTGGCGGTGGTTCGGGATGCGAAGGTCATCAAGTTTCAGCACCTCCACAGGCTTGATCCTTCAGACCGGTTCAAGCTCGGGGTGATCTCGGAATCTATTCATGAACCGCTGGCGTTGCGGGCGATCGACACGCCAGAAGGCGGGACCTATCCCGGCGTGAACATTTACGGGCTAACCGTGGTTAACACGGCGGCCCTTCAAGCCCTCCTGCGTCGCGTGGAGGCGCTCGAGGCGGCAGCTTAGGAGATTCGATGGCATTTGATCTCGACCAACTGTATGAAGACGCCCAGGCTGCGGCCGGGGCCTACGGCGGATACGTGGGGCTGCTCGGGCGTTACATGAACGCCCGGACTGAAGAAGGGGTGAACCTCACGGCATCACAGAAGACGGCGATCCTCGCCGCGGCGGTCGCCCGCTCAGACGCCGGGTACGCCGCCGCAGCAGCGATCAAGGCACAACACGACGCCAATCCGTAAGGAGCGAACGCATGGACCTTGAAGGGACAATCCAGGACCTGGAAGGCCAGCTCGAGATCGCCCGGCGAAACTACTTTCAGGTCAGCGGCGCGCTCATAGCGATACGCCAGTTGAAAGAACAGGAAGAGGTGCAGGCGCCCGGCGCGATCTCAAGCGGAGCAGCCGAGCCGGAAGAAGAAGGCGGCGAAGCGCAAGGCGTTTGAGAACGGCAGACCGGGTTCTCCCGGGTGTACGGAACAGGGACGCAGTGGCAGTCGCAGTGGCGGAATTGGAGGCGAGATGAAGTTCGAACATCACCTGAGGGAGTTCCTGGATAACTCGATCGACGACGCCGAGGCGTGTGAGCTGGCGATCGGCGCGATCACGGGAAATCTCCGGCAGATCAAACTGGACGTTGCAGCACGGCTCTGGGGGGCGCGACAGCTCGGCGCGGATGATGCGAAAGCCAGCGCGGCGGCGCTCGGTATGGCACGCCTGCTGAAGTCGCGCTACGAGTTCGCTCGTGCAGAGTACGACCGATTGACCGGCCTGCCCTCCCCGGAGCAAACGGGGCAAACGGACCTGCACGTCATAGCGGGCGGGCGTCCTGATCTGGAGGCCGTCCGGGAAGCGCCGGGCGCGCCGTCCGGGAGCGCCTGAGCATGGCTACCACCATTACCGCGCCCATCGGCGTTATCAACACGTACGCCGGCCCGGACACGCTGAAGACCCGCGCCGGCATCACCGGGTCGACGCAGGAGTCGCTGCTCTGGCTGGCGTTATTCGGGGCCAGCCGTGTCGTTGACCGGTACTGCAACCGGCATTTCTTCGTAGTGAGCGCCACGAGGCAGTTCGATGTCGAGCACCCGGGGGCGGTCGCCGTGCCAGACCTCGCTGCCGTGACGGCGATCCGGGAGGACGCGAACCGAGACCGGGTATTCGAGCTCACGTTGAGTGCGGACCAGTATTTGCTTTACCCGACCAACGCCAGCCCGGAACGCCCGTGGGGACGGCCGTACACGCGCCTCGTCGCGGACCCGGACGGGACACGACCGGCTTTCACCATCGGCCGGAGGGCGATCGAGATTGATGGCGACTGGGGATTTCGTCGCGTGCTCCAGGACACGGGAGCGGACCTGAACGAGGGATCTCCCCTGTCCTCCACCGCAACATCGGTGACCGTCACCGACGGATCGCTTGTCGATCCGGGGGCTACGTTATGGATCGAGCAGGAACAGGTGTTTGTGCGGCTCGTAACGGGCAACGACCTGACGGTGGAACGCGGCGTGAACGGCACCACTGCCGTGACCCACGCGGACGCATCGGACCTGTCTGCGATGAGTTACCCGGCGGCGGTGAGCGAGGCGACTTTGCTCATAGCGGGGCGGCTGTTCTCTCGCAAAGACAGTCCCATGGCGGTGACCGCGGGATCTTACGGTCTCGGCGCGCCGGACACGAGGGCGGCGATCGATCCCGACGCCGGACGGCTTCTATCGACCCTTCGCCGACTGCCGGTCGGCCTGGCGAGTTAGGGGGGCGCGATGAGTCTCGCATTGATCAGGACCGCGATAGTGGACGCACTCGCCACCGTTTCGGGGCTCAAGGTGTACGACCACCAGCCGCACACGGTTGAAGAGCTTCCGGCGATGATCGTCACGTTGAACGGCGCAAATTACATCGACCTGACCTTCGACTTTCGCCTGCTGCTCCTGGCTGAATCATGGGACGCCGCCGAGCCGGAGGAAGCAGTGCTGCCCTTCCTGGAGCTGTCTGGAGCGTCCAGCATCTGCGCCCTGCTCAACGCCGATCCAGGTTGCGTGACTGTGAGCGCGGGCGGCGTGGACAAGTACCGGTTCGCGGGCGTCGATTACCGGGGCGTGGTGATCAACGTGACGGCGAGGGATCTGCCTTGATGCCGAGTGATAATGCCACGAGGAGTGGCCGGCGCGGGGCGCGTGGAAGGACGGATAGCGACGACTCCGGCACAGGCCGCAGCGCCACGCGGACGCGCGGCAGGCGATCCCCGACGGATCGGGCCGAGCTGGGCCGGATGCGGGCGGACCTGCGATCCCTGCGCAAAACGGTGGAGAACGACCACGACCATCGCTTGCGGCGAATCGAGACGGACCTGAGGTGGGTGATCGTGCTGCTCGGCGGACAGATCGTGGCGCTAGTGGGCGCTGCGGTTGCGGGCGTTGTGGGGGCGTAAGGCGAGGACTACTCCGCAGCGATTTCCTCGATGCGGATGATGTGCCTGGAAGATTCGTAGTACCAGACCCTCACGCGTGCCCCGGGTCGCAGCGAGCGGAGTGCCTTTCGCGATAACCCGTAGTCGACCCCGTCGATCACGATCAGCCCGAGGTGCGTGCCGCGCGCGCCGAACCACTGCCAGTTACGTCCCGTGGCATCGACGACACCCTCACCCTCGCCGGCCTGGACGGACCTGTCCTGGTCTCGCGTCAGGACAATGCCCCGCCTGGCGACCAGGTACAGCAGCCAGAGGATGAAGATCCCGAACGGGATCCCAAATGCCGGTTGGTCGAGCCCAAACGCTCCGAAGATCCAGGCTGCGGGCGCTAGCGTCGTCCCGGTGAGTCCGAGGAAGCGGAAGACTTCCATGTCCAGCGGCGACTGGATGTGGGGGTCGCGCGTGGGCGTCTTAGGACCTGCTGGATCCGGGGGCGTCTGGAAGGGACCCGGTCCCTGCTGATCTGGTCGCTCAGATTCCGACATGACCTTTCATTCTAGGGACGCCGGATGGCTGGTGACGGGTAATCTTCCCGGGTGACGCACGACAACGGCTCGAACAACACCCCGGCCGAACCACGGCAACCGAAAATCTGGCTCGCTAACGTGGGCGCCAACACGGCGCACCCGTTTTTCAGCCCGCGCTTTGAAGACGGCACGTTCGAGTTGTTGCCCATACCGGAGACGCCACCCGAGCCCGGCCCTCACTCGGTGCGCTTCGCCGACGTACCGGCCTTTAACAACGCGGGCCACCGCCCCGGAGAGACACTCGGGCGGTGGGTTCCGGAGCGATTCCAGGAGATGGCGACCCACTACGATCCGGAGTTCACGACGCTCACCTACGGCGACAACGTCGAGCGGAACGCCCGGGCGGCGGCGTTGAGGAGTGTCGAACCCGGCGACGTGCTGTTCTTCATCGTCCGGCTCGCGGACTGGTCCGATGGCGCGTTTACGGATCGATTCGGCTTCTACCTGGCCGGGTTCCTTGAGGTGGAGTCGATCCTGTCCGGCGTGCGCGAAGAGCCGACCGCGGCAGAGCTCGATCGGTACGGAGCAAACGCCCACGTCAGGCGCGGCCGGAACAACCCGTCCGAACACTGGGACGCGTTCTGGGTATTCGGGGGATCAGGCAGATCGAGGCGGTTGAGCCGTGGCGTGCCGGTGGACCGTGCGCTCGCCGATCGCGTCTTCACCCGAGCGGACGGTGGCCGCTGGCGTTGGAACCCGGATCGATCCGAATTACAGACGATCGGTTCATACACACGCTCGTGCCGTTGCGTCATCAATACCTCGGACGCAGACGGCCGGGAGCGTGCTGCGTTGCTGTGGTCTGCGGTGGAAACGCTGAACCCGGGAGTCCGGCCCGTGTAAACGCGCCCCGGGTGCTTTACCGGGCTACCGCCACCGCCCGGCGAAGATCGTCCGGGACGCCACCCGGGAAGAACAGGTCCACCTCCGTGCGCGGAACCCCGGCCAGTTCAACCACGCCCGACTCATCAATCCCGCCGACGATCAACACCGATCCGTCGTCGAGCAGCGTCGCCGTGTGGCGGCCCCTCGGGTGATCCAGCGTTCCCACGGAGGTCCAGCGATCCTTCGCCGGGTCGTATATCGACACATCGCCGATATCGCCGAGCGCGTTGAAACCGCCGGCGACCAGGATCCGGCCATCCCGGAGGAGTGTCGCCGTGTGCTGGGCCCGTGGCATGGGCATCGACGCGCCGGCGCTCCAACTTCCCGTCTCCGGGTCGTAAGTCTCGACCGAGTCATACACCTCGATAGTCTCCTGGCCGCCTATGACGATCACCCGGCCGTCAGGGACCAGCGTCGCGGTGTGAAGGAATCGGCCGATTTCGAGATCCCCAGTGACTTCAAACGTCTCAGTTTCGGGGTCGAACACCTCCGCGGACTGCCGTGCAAGACCAAATCCTGACCCGCCAGCTATGAGCACACGTGCATCGCTGAGTCTCGTGGCGGTGTGCCAGGCGCGTGCGCCATTTAGATCGGGTCCGGGCTTGAATCGCCCGGTTTCCGGGTCGTAAAGATCGGTGAATCTCAGCGGCGCCACGGCGCTCATCCCGCCGCTTACGAAAACCCTTCCGTCTGCCAGTGGCGTTAACGAGTGAAGTGCGCGCGGGGAGCGCATGCCAGAACTTATGCCAATTTCTCCTGTGATTGGATTGACCGTCTCGGCGGTGACGGTAACGCCGTAATGGTCGACGCCGCCGGTCGCCAGCACGCGTCCGTCCGGCAACGCGATCGCCCGATGGTCCCGGCGGGCCGTCCCCAGGTTCGGCGCTCTTGACCAGGTCCGGGTTGCCGGGTCATAGATCTCGGCGGTGATGTACGAAATCGTCTCGCCATCCCCACCGCCCTGTACCAGCACCCGCCCATCTTCGAGCAGTACCGCCGTGTGATCGGCGCGGGGGATGGCGAGCGGCGTCGCGGACGCGATGTTCGTAGCGCCGCCATCAAACAGTTCAGTACCCAGCCACGTGAAGCCGGCTACGCCCGCGGTCACGATGGCGAGGAAGATCCCTCCGATGACGGTGTCTGTGGACTTCAAGATGATCGATTCGTGTTATTTAGCCGGGGTGTTTCTGGCGGGGGTTCTTCAGTGATGTAGCCGACCGGGTCAGGCCCGCCCGCCTTTGCAAGTAAGACGCCGACGGGCCGCTCAGGGGCGCGAACGGATTTCCGCCCGGGCTGATCCTCGCGGCTGAAGACCGCTATCCTTGCCCCCCGTGGCGGCCGGAGGGCGGTCATGCACTGCAGTAGATCAGAGGCGTTACATGACACCTGTACGTAAAGTCCTGGTGACCGGTTCGGGCGGACTGATCGCGGGGGCGCTCACCCGAGACCTCGGTGACCGGTTTGAATTCACGGGCCTCGATATCGGTCCGCTGGATCACCTGGCCGTCCCGAACACCGTGGGCGATCTCTCGGACATAGAGAGCGTGCGGGGGGCGTTCGACGGCGTGGACGCAGTCGTTCATCTAGGGGCGGACTCGAACCAGAACGCGCCCTGGTCAAGCGTGTTGCCGAACAACCTGATCGCCACCCGCAACGTTTTCGAGGCATGCCGCGACGCCGGGGTGAAACGCGTCGTCTACGCGAGCTCCAACCACGCCGTCGGGATGCACGAGCTGGACGACCCGTATTGCCGAATTCGCGCTGGCGACTACGAGGGACTGGACCCTGACAACATTCCGCAGATCGATCACAGGGTCCAGATCCGGCCTGACGGCCAGTACGGGATCAGCAAGGCCTTCGGGGAGGCGACCGGCGCCTACTACGCCGAGAACTTCGGGCTGGAGGTTGCCTGCCTTCGCATCGGGACCGTCAATCGCCCCAATCGCCCGACGGAGGTTCGGCAACTGGCGACGTGGTGCAGCCACAGGGACGTGCTCCAGCTCGTCCAGCGCTGCCTCGAGGTCGAACCGTTCCAGTTCGACATCTTCTACGGGGTGTCGGACAACAAGTGGCGGTTCTGGGACATCGACCACGCCAGGCAGGTTCTTGGCTACGCGCCGGAGGACAATGGAGAGGACTACCGGGACTCGCTCTGAGGGCGATCCTCAGGGTTTTCGGTATCCGCGGCATCGGCGGGCTCTGGAACGCCCACATCGTTGGCGGCGTCGGAGTCTGCCATCGGCGGCTTGCCTTCCGAGTCTCCTTCGTATTCACCGGACATGCCCGGGAATCGTTCTTCCAGCGATGCTTCAGTCGGGGTCTCCGGCAATGTTTCCTCTGTTTCGGGCATTTCGGGTGGCCCGGTCGAGAGATCGGGCGCATCCAACCCGGCCAGTTGCGCCGCCCTGGTCACGCGTGCGATACGCTTAGCATTGCGGGCCGCACGCCAGCGTTGCTCTATCAGCCGGATCTTCTCGTCGGCATCGTCCGTTGACCCGTAGCGGTCGTGGCCGACCTGGCGAAGGTGGCCCTGCCGAACTCCGATGGCGAGTTGTTTGCGGATCGACGTGATATCGGCGTTGCGGTAGTGCCGGGCGATCATCAAGTACGCGATCTGTTCAGCGCTCAGCGCCACGTCCGTGGTGACCAGGACGTACAGGACACGTTCGTACCCGCTGGCGACCTCCACGAAAGGCAGGTCCCAGCCAGAAACCGGTTTCTTGTACACGCCCACGATGTAGCGCCGCTCCCGGTCATCCAGGCGATCCCAGGCGCGCCGGCGTTTCGGCTCAAGGTCGGGAGACTGCCCGTGGCGGTGCGTAACGGCCGACAGGTCAATGCCGTGCGAGAAAGATTCTTCCATCCGGTCCTCGGAGTTTTTGAGGGAGTCCGGGGCGTACACCCCGAAAGACGGTCAGCGACCATCGACCCCCACGTCATTCTCCCGCAGGTCGGCGTGTGAATCCACAACCGTCCCGCAAGGAGATTGCCGGCCCGGCGCACCGGCGTGGATTCATCCCGGAGGTGAGCCCGCCCGGCCACTGATATCATTGCCGATGAGGCTCCCCGCCTTCGTATTCCTCGTATTCAGGGGGGCCTCTTATTTATGCGCGTATTCCGGGTGTACGCGAAACCCGGCTCGGAGCACATATTGACCCTGCGCGATCAGATGCAAAACGCCCTCACCGGGCATGGTGCGGACTTCGTCGAGATCCGCCTCGAAGAATCAGACTCCTCACGTATCCAGTACAGGGCGCGTGAGATCGAGGAGATCGGCCGCACCTCCGGCCTCGGCGGTTCCGTGCGGGCGGCCGTCAAAGGTGGCTGGGGCTTCGTCAGTTTCAACGACACCGGCGACCTCGAGTCCCGGGTAAAGCTGGCCGTCGAACAGGCACGCGCCGTCGGCAGCGAAACAACGGAACTTGCGGATACCGAGCCTTCGGTCGCGGATGTGCCGCCGGAGCTGGTTAACGACCCGGGAACGGTCTCTCTTTCCGAGAAGAAGGACCGGATGGACCACTACAACGATCTGATCTGGTCTACGCCGGGCATCCAGAGTTCGACGGTGATCTATGGCGACAATCGCCGGCGCGTCCACTACGTGAACAGCGAGGGGGCCGCGGTCGACCAGGAGTTCGTCCACGTCATCTGCTACGTCAGCGCGGTCGCACGCGATGGCGGCGACGTGCAGCAGGCGGGCTTCTCCATCGGCAGCCTCGGCGACTACGACCTGGTCGCGGGGCTGGACGACGAGATACGCGCCGTCGGAAAGCGCGCCGTAGACCTGCTCAAAGCGCCCGGCATCGAGGGCGGCGAGCGGACCGTCATCCTGGACCCGGTGCTCGCCGGCGTATTCGCCCACGAGGCGTTCGGCCACCTGTCCGAGGCGGATCACGTTTACGAGAGCGACCAGCTCAAAGAGATCATGGTGCTCGGCCGGCAGTTCGGCCAGCCACACCTGAACATCGTCGATGGAGGCGCAATCCCGAGTCTTCGCGGATCGATGGCGTACGACGATGAGGGCACGCCAACGAAACGCAGCGACCTGATCCGCGACGGTGTTCTCGTGGGACGGCTGCACTCACGCGAGACGGCCGCCAAAATGGGTGAAGCGCCTTCCGGCAACGCCCGGGCCATCAGCTACAACCACCCGCCGATCGTCCGCATGACAAACACCGTTATCGAGCCCGGCGAGGCCTCCTTTGAAGACCTGCTTGAGGGCGTCGATGACGGCGTTTACGTGCGCAACTGGTACGGCGGCATGACCGAGATGGAGATGTTCACCTTCTCTTCCGGCGAGGCGTACCGGATCCGAAACGGGCGGGTCGAGGAGATGGTCCGTCCGGTCAAGTTGTCAGGGAACGTCTTCAAAACGCTGCATCAAATCGACGGTATCGGGAACGACCTCGGCATGAACCAGGGCGGCGGTTGCGGCAAGGCGGGCCAGAGTCCCCTCCCGGTTTCCAACGGGAGCCCGCATATCCGCATCCAGAACTGCCTGGTCTCGGGAGCGTAGTCGATGGCCGATCTTCTTCAGAAAGCCAGGGAAGCCGGATTTCAACAGGCCGAGGTCTACCGGATCTCCAGCCAGAGCCAGCCGATCCGTTTCGAGGCGAATCGGCTCAAAGAGGCCACCCGGCGTGACACGTCTGGCGCGGCCCTGCGGGTCATCAATGACGGCAGGCTGGGATTATCAGCGACCACCGATCCGTCGGCGGAAGACGGCCTTCCCGATCGGGTCAGAGAACTGACCCCGTTCGGGGCGAAAGCTTCTTTCGAGTTGCCGGGACCGAGCGAATCCCCGGAGGTCGAGATCTTCGACCCGGCCGTGGAATCCCTCGAGTTCGACGCCATGGTCCAGACCGGCCAGGCGCTGATCGACGCCGTGCGCAAAGACTGGCCGGACCTGAACTGCTCGGCCAGCGTCTCGCGCGGCGTGCACAGGCAGAGCCTGGCAAACAGCGCCGGATTGAACGTGGACTATCGGCAGACGTCCTACTCGGTCGGATTCGGGGGCGAGTTGGTCCGTGGCGACGACATGTTGTCCGTATGGGAGGGTTTCGGCGCTTCCCGCATGTTCACCGACACGGATTGGATGGTGCAATCCCTGCTCCAGCAACTCGAATGGGCCCGTGAGACGGCCGAAACGCCAACGGGCCAGGTCCCTGTCATCTTCACGCCACGGGGAGTATCGGCCGCCCTGCTCAGGCCGCTTCTCGGCGGCTTCAACGGCAAGGCGGTCATGACCGGCAGTTCTCCGGTAGGCGACCGGCTTGGCGAAAAAGTCATCGACGAGCTCATCTCTGTGTATGACGATCCGACGATCGATGGAGCCATCGGTAGCCGCCCGTTTGACGACGAAGGGATCCCGAGCCGGCGTATGGCCCTGATCGATCAGGGCGTCGCAAGCAACTTCCTGTACGACCTGCAGACGGCGGGCCGCATGAACGCCGCCAGCACTGGCGCGGCCGGACGCGGACTGGCCTCGCTGCCGGGTCCGGGAACCAGCGTGCTGGACGTCTCGCCCGGCGACACCCCGTACGCCGATCTCTTTCTCGGCATCAAGGAGGGCATCGTTGTTGAACGGCTTCTTGGCGCCGGGCAGGGCAACGAGATGGGCGGCGATCTTAAGGCGAACGTCTCGCTTGGATATAAGATTGAAGACGGGATGATCGTGGGCCGGATCAAGGACACGATGATCTCAGGCAATGTGTACGACGCGCTCAGCAAGCTGGAAGCCGTATCTGACGAAGCGGAATGGGTATACGGAAGCCTGCGTGCGCCGGCGATCCGCTGCCTGGGCGTAGAGGTGGCCGCGGCCGGCTGAATAGCGCCGCGCTGGTTCGCCGCAAAGGAAAACTAACTTGGGACTGCCCGACTTTTTCCACAAGATCGAAGAAGAAACCGAAGACCCCGAATCGATCCCTTACTCGACGCTGTCCGAGCTGTCAGGAATCGACCGAGCGGAAGCCCGGGAACTCACGGAGTACCTTGAGTTCTGGAATCCTGAACAGGTACGCAACCTTCACGCGCGCCTGACTTCGCTGGTGGAAAGCGACCTCCAGATGGAGTTCGACTCCATCTTCCTCCAGGGCCTGGATTCGGACGACGCCGTGACGCGCTCCCTGTCAGTGACCGGACTCGGCGAGAGCACCCATCCATCGCTTCTGCGACACCTGGTTCGCATGCTGCGTAACGACGATTCGGAAGACGTCCGCATCGCTGCCGCGCTCGGCCTGTCACGGATGGCTACGCTGGCGCACGAGGACAAGATGCCGTCGCGCCAGGCCGTAGAACTCCAGGCGATGCTGACCGAGTGTTTCAACGACGAGCTGGAGTCATCGGACGTGCGGCGTCGCGCCCTGGAAGCTCTGGCGATCTTTCAGGGCGAGGCGATTGAGGCCTACATCGAGATCGGATACGAAGAGGGCGAAGACGACGAGGAAGAGGGCAACAACATGCGTCAGTCCGCCATCCACGCGATGGGGCGCAACTGCAATCCGAAATGGACCGAGATCATCGTCGAAGAGCTCGACAGCGCCGATGCGGCGTGCCGGTTTGAAGCCGCTATCGCGCTCGGACAGATCGGCAGCGAGGAGCATCTCGGGCATCTGCTGGAGCTGATGGACGACGAGGATATCGAGGTCCAGACGGCCGCCGTACGGGCGATGGGTTTCATCGGCGGGACGCAGGCGCAGCGCACGCTCAGGAACCTTCTCACGAGCGCCGAACCGGCCGTGGTCGAAGCCGCTGAGGAGTCGTTGCGATACGTCGAAGTCGAGGACATGTCGATGTTCGATCAGAAACCTCAGACGGTTGAGCAGGTGACCGAGGAAGCGCAACCGTTTCTGCCGGAAGACGAAGAGAACCTGTACATCGACGACACGGATCTCGAGCAACTCGGATTCCACTCACCGGGCGAGCGCGACACCAGCCTGGACTGGGTGGGCGAGGAAGAAGACTGGGACGACGATCCCCTCACGATCACGGACGAGGACCTGGGACCAGCAAGCGCATAACCTCTCCCGGTGGGAGTACGGACCGGGAGCCTGTGCTGAGCCTGTCGAAGTATGGAGAGGAGCAGGGTCCGGCCTCAACGGGCGTCGTCTCTGGAAAACCCCGTCGGTGAAGGTCCCTCGTCCTTCCGGGCCCGGAAGGATCGGTATGACAGACAAGGGCCAAACGTGACCGCGGGCCAGCGAGGGCGTATTGCCATACGCCCCTACATGGTCGTGTCATTACAAAGCACTCTCAAACTTCCGCCCGTGTCCTGAGGCTCTTGCCAGCTTTCTGAGACTCTTGAAGAACGAGCGTTCTCGACGGGCTCACTGGTCACTCGATAGCGATCACACTCGTCTTCGCGGGGAGCGTGATCGGCGACGTGTAGTGCGTTACGGACGAGCCGTTCTCGGGTGACGCGACCGGCGCCTGCACGACGAAATCGGCGAATCCATCCACGTTGTATGCGACGAAAGCCGGGGACAGCCGCTTGACGTGAAGATCTACGTCGGTCGTGAAGTCCGGGAGCGCTATCGGCCCGGTGTCCACCTGCCACTTCCAGTGAGTGTCGTTGGCGTTCATCGTTTTGATGGGGAACTCGATCTCGGCCCGTAGCGCGGCATCCTCCGAGGTCAGCTCCACGCGCCCCACGAGCGGCTTGCCCGCCATGGACGCCCTGACCACTTCCTCCCCGTCGCCGAGTACCGTCCCTTCCACCTCGACAAGCCGCTCGTTCACGTCTTTGAATGTGCCCTCCCATAACCCCTCATCCCGGAAGCGCCAGGTGTGCGAGGAGTAGGTCCGGAAAATGACGTACTCCTTGTCGGAAAAAATGCCGTTGAAGTCGTAATTATTCCGGTAAAACAGGTCCTGCGGGGCGAAGGTGTCCTCCGACTTGCAGGAGGCGAAAAACAGGTAGCGCGTGGACTCCCCGGAGCGCGTATCGGTGAGCGTGGTTCTCGATTCAATCTGGAGCCGTGCGTTGTTGCGGTAACGGCCGCCCGTCGAGACAAATGTGACGAATGAACGTCCGTAGTCCAGTACCCGCATCAGTTCCTTTGCTCCTCATCCAGAATCTGAATCCGCAAGATCGAAAGCGTGAGCGGCCGCGCCCACCAGGCTGACATCGTCGCCCAGCGGCGACACGTAAAGCGGAACGTGGTTCTTGAAGTGCGGGAGGGCTTTGTCCTCGATGCGCGTCCGAAGGCCGTCCCAGTAGGGCTGAAGGCTGCCGGTCACCGCACCACCGACCACCAGGTACTCGGGGTCGAGGGTGTTCAGGATGTCCGCAAAACCGGTTGCCACACCTTCGACCACCCCGTCCACGATTTCGGTCGCGGCGGGGTCGCCCTCCGCCGCGGCCTCAAACACGATCTGCGCGCTCACCGCGTCCGGGTCGCCGCCCGCCATATCCAGCATGGACGAGCTTCGGCCGGCTTTGATAACGGCCACCCCGGCGCGCGCAATTCCCCCGCCCGATGCGACGCCTTCAAGACAGCCGTCGCATCCCACGTTACAACCCTGGCCACCGGGCTGCACGAGCAGGTGACCCATCTCGCCGGCGTGGCCGTGTGCGCCCATCACCATCTGTCCGTTGGCGATGATCCCGCCGCCAACCCCCGTGCTGAGCGTCACATAC
>JASLLE010000079.1 GCA_030747175.1 Dehalococcoidia bacterium
AGAAACCTTCATGCCGACCACCCCAGAGGTGGCCGGACTAACATAATCCCTGGTATCGCTTCAGGGGGCAGGTCAGTAGTCGCAGAGCCAGATCGAAGAACGCAAGTAAAGATAAGGAATAGATATGCGCGGGCACATAAATCAACGATCACCGGGTTCCTGGACTATCTCCGCGTCACTCGGTGTGGATTCAACAACCGGCAAACGACGCCGACTCTGGCGCACCGTCCGCGGCACGAAGCGACAAGCGCAGTCCGAACTCACGCGGTTGATCGCGGAGTACGACCGAGGGGTTTCTCATCCGATCTCCAAGGTAAAGACCTCGGAATACCTATCCGAGTGGTTGTCGGACGTCGTTGCGCACCGCAACCAGCCGCGAACCGTTGATTCATACCGAGTCTTGATCAAACGTCATATCGATCCCGTGGTTGGTAACCTGCCTCTCGAACGGATCGCCCCGCGTGACGTAGACGCAATTATCAGCGCCATGAGAGCCAAGGGTCTGACAGAGAACACCTGTCTTCACGCCTTCTCTGTGCTTCGCAGAGCCTTACGAGACGCGGAGCGCAAAGGACTGGTTGCTAACAACGTTTGCCGGTTGATCGATCCTCCAAAGCGAGCACCATACGAGGTCAATGCACCTGAAATGGACGCGGTCGTTGCGATCCTCGCTGAAGCCGAAGACACACAGTACGGTCCGATCCTCAACTTCATGGCCCGAACCGGCATCAGGCGCGGAGAGGCCGTTGCACTGAAGTGGCGAAACGTTGATCTGGACACCGAGGTAGCGACCGTAGTCGAAAGTGCGGTTCGCCTACCAGGGAAGTCGATCACGTTCCGGCCAACAAAGTCAGCCGCCGGCCGACGGGGAGTTGCCCTGGACTCACACACCGTCGGTCTACTCCACCAGCACCGAGCGCGGCAGAACGAATACATCCTTGGACTTGGTGGCGTGTATGAAGACCAGGGCCTCGTTTTCAACGGAGTGCGAGGCGGGCCGCTCGACCTCGACGACGTCAGCCATCAATTCAGCCGGATCGCTACTCGCGCCGGGCATCGGGGCGTGACGCTACACGGCCTCAGACACGGTCATGCTGCAGGCCTCATAAAGACTGGTGCCCACCCGCGGGTTGTCCAAGAACGCCTCGGACACGCGTCGGCAGCATTCACTCTCCAGACCTATGGACACGTCGCCAAGGGTCTCCAGGAACAAGCCGCCAACGCCTTCGCCGACGCCCTCGATGAGGTTTCCGGTTGACCCTCTGGTTGCAAAATGGTTGCAAACAGTAGAAAGACCCCGAACGAATGAGTCGTTCGGGGTCTTCTTTTCGCAGCATTAAGCTACGTTCGACTTAGCTATGTGGCGGGAGCGTGAGGGAGTCGAACCCCCCGAGGACATCGAAGGATGCCCCCCATCGGGTTTGAAGTCCGTGGAGCCCACCAGAGCCCATACACTCCCGAGGCGGGCCGGGACAGTTTAACCGCGCTCGACCATCGGTGACGCCAACGCCAACGCCCGGACGCGAAGACAGCCGGGACATCATGGCTCCGGCTGTCTTTATCTCCGGTGTAACTGCCCGTGGCGAAGCGTCTAGGCGATCGATTCCTTCAATCGGGCCTCAAGGACCTGTTTCGGGACCGCGCCGACCACCTGGCCGACCGGCGCCCCGTTCTTGAAGATCAGCAGAGTCGGGATGCTTCGCACACCGTATTTGCCTGCTGTAACCGGGTTGGTGTCGACGTCGACCTTGGCGAACTTCACTGTTCCATCGTACTCAGCTGCGAGTTCCTCGACGACCGGGGCCACCATCTTGCAGGGGCCGCACCAGTCTGCCCAGAAGTCGACCAGCACAGGCAGGTCGGACTGAAGTACGTCTGTATCAAAACTGCTGTCTGTGACAGCGGCGGGCTTGCTCATCATTTCTCCTAGTTGGTCCCATGCCTTTGCACGAGGACCGTGTTCGTGCTTTCCGTTTACTTAGATTCGGAAAGCGCCTTCAAGATGCAGATCAGATCTGCCACGAGGTTGCTGACTCTCGCGGGCCAACGTCGGTGATCAGTCCGCAGCCATACCAGCTTCGCGCAGAACTGGCGCTTTCGCCAGCGATACCTGTCGTAGCGGCAGGCCTCGAACCGACGGCGATGTGTCGATGCCGTCCGAGTCCTGAATCCCCGTTACCACCTCTGCGAAGAGCGTCGTGACCGACACGAAACCGCGATGCGGTGACGACATCCGAATCAGGCCGGTTTCCGGCAACGGAGACGCAGAACCGTCCGCCTGCGCCGTGATCGTGACGCGATCTCCCGCGACGACACCCAGATCGGCCGCATCCTCCGGGTGAATCTCTATCCAGGTGTCGCGTTCCACGTGGTTCATGTTTCGTTCGTCTTGAACGATCCGTATATCTTCCTCCGGGCGCATCAAAACGCGCCCGTGGCCCAGCGTGAACGGATACTCGCCGTTCCGCCGAGAGATCGGCTCCCGGATCGCCATCGGGACGACCGATAGTCTATTTTCAGATTCCCCGGCGACAAACAGGATCTCTGTGCCGCGAGACGCCTCATCGGGCACAGGCGTTTGAATACCTCTGCCTTCGAGCCGGGCATGAGTCAATCCGGCGTAGTCCGGGACCACCCTCCGGATTTCCTCGAAAACCTCCGAAGACGATCCGTATTCAAACCCGGACCCACCCATAACGTTCGCAAGCCCGGCGAGCGTGCGCCAGCCCTCACGCTCCTCATGCCGAAGCTCCAGCGCCGGGTTGATTTTCTGTACCCGGCGTTCCAGGTTCGTGATCGTACCTGACACCTCGGCATAAGTCGCCGCCGGGAACACGACGTCCGCCCTGGACGCGGTGTCAGACATGAAAACATCAGATACGACGAGGAAACCCGGGTTGACCAGGCCACCCGAGGTGATCGCCGCGGCGTCCGGGTTCCAGCCATCGGCCAGCACGACCAGGGCCTTGATCCCGCCATCTCCAGCCATTTCCCGTACGGATACCCCTGGCCGTCGCGGGTAGGTTCCGCCCGTAGCGGAAGACATCTCTTCGCGGTGGGAATCTGAGGAAATGGACCGGTAACCCGGAAGCAGATTCGGCGTAGCGCCGACATCGTTGCCGCCCTGGGTGTTGGCGCCCCAAAACAGCGGGTAGACGCCGCCGCCATCGGACCCGATGTTGCCGGTCATCAACGCCAGGTTCATCACCGCTGCAAGCAGGTCGGAATGATCCTCGGCGACGATCCCGTCCGTACCATGCAAAAGAGAGGCCGGGCTTCCGTTCCCGTAGATCCTGGCGGCGGTCCGGATTTCGTCTTCGCTTACCCCGGTGATCTGGGAAACGCGCATCAGATCAAACGACCAGATCGCCTTCTTGAATTCATCCACACCGTCCAGCCGATCCCGAACGAAATCCTTGTTTTCCAGCGCTTCATCCAGGATCACGCGGGCCATGCCGCCCAGCAGCGTTATCTCGGTCCCGGGACGTGGCCGGAGCCAGATAGAGGCGTAGCGGGTCAGCTCGGTCTCTCGCGGATCGATTACGATCAAGCTCGCGCCCGCCCGTACGGCCTTCTTGACCGGCACGGCGAGCACGTTTTGCTCTTCCGTCGGGTTGCCCGCGACGACGACCACACAGTTCGATTGCTCAATACCCCAGATCGGGTTCGTCGCCGTCCCGTGGCCCGGCGTTTCCGCCAGCGTGGCGAGCAGCTCCGCCGACCGGTTCAGCCCGGTATCGACGTTGTTCGTTCCCAGCACAGTGCGGGCGAATTTCTGACCTACGTAATGATCTTCGTTGGTGCCCCGCGGTGAGAGAATCACGCCGCGTTCTTCCGGAAGTTGCTGCGATAAACCCTGCGACGCCGCTTCAAGCGCGACTTCCCATGTGGTGCGCTGGAGCTCGCCGTCGATACGAACCATCGGGTACTTCAGGCGGCGGACGTGGTTCGGATAGTCATAGCCGAATTTGCCCTTGAAGCAAGCCTGCCCGTGTCCAGCCTCGCCGGACAGATCCCCGGACACCCGGACGATCTTGTTCCGGTCATTCACGTCCATCACGAACTCGCACCCGACGGGGCAGTTGGCGCAAACGGTCTTGACCCTGGAAGACGCCTTCTCCCATTTATAGTTCCGCTCCGTGAGGGCGCCGGTCGGACAGGCATCGATGCAGGAGCCACAGAACTCGCAGCCTGATTCCAACAACGAAGTGCCGTGGGAGGTGCCGACAAGCGCCACCCCGGAACGGGAGACGAGCGAGAGCGCAGTATCGCCGCGCACTTCGTCACACGCCCGCACGCATCGAGCGCACACGATGCAGAGGTTGTAATCGCGATCGTAAAACGGATCGTCGGTGTGGATCGGCAGGTCACGCCGGTGGTAGTTAAGTGAAGAGGTCATGTCCAGCTTCATGAAGCGGACGGTGTCCTTCAACTCACAGCGCTCATTCTTGGGGCAAATCGTGCAGCGGTCCGTCACGCCCACGTGGCGCTGGCAGATGTCTTGCGGCCCGCACAGCTCGGCGCGGTGGCAGGTCAGGCAGCCGTGGGGGTGCTCCGTCATGAGCAGGTCGGTGATCCCGCGCCTGAGGTCCGCCACCTCTTCGGTATTGGTCTCCACGATCATGTCGGGCGCGACCGGAGTCGTGCAAGACGCCTGTATGCCCTTGCGGCCGCCGGCTTCGGTGGAAACGACACACATCCGACAAGCGCCGTACGGCTTCATCCCCGGGAAGTAGCAGAGGTACGGAATGTATACGTCCGCATCCTGCGCGGCCTGGATGATCGTCTGGCCCGGTTTCGCCTCGATCTCCTGGCCGTCCACCGTTAACTTGATCGTGTCGTCCGCCATGCGGCGCAGTCTCCTGGAAACTCTTCGGGATTAATCTCGTGCGGCGACGCGTGCTCTAGGGCCTCGTGCGGGTCGGCGTCACCATGCTTCCGTCCCCGCAGGCGCCCGTCGGGCACTTCTTTTCGTCCATGTGGGAGCGGAAATCTGGCTCGAAGTATTTCAAAGCGGATGCCACCGGGTTGTACCCGAGCTGGCCGTGACCGCAAAGCGACCCCATCCGCATGCTGGCGCCCATACGCTCCATGAGGGCAAGGTCGTCTTCCCTGCCCTCGTTCTGCGATATCCGTTCCAGCGTCTCCACCATGTGCGTCATGCCGAGACGGCACGGGAAGCACTTGCCGCACGACTCAAACTGGTTGAACGACATCAGGTTCCGCACCAGGTTCACGGCGCACACGTCTTCGTCCCCGATGATGATTCCGCCGGAGCCGAGGCTGCCCGTGGTCTGGCCTATCGAATCGAAGTCGATCGGCGTATCAAACCCCTCTTCACCGATCGGGCCAAACAACGGGCCTCCCGCCTGGAAAAGCTTCATCGTCTTGCCGTCGCGGATGCCGCCGGCGACATCTTCAACGGCCTGGCGGACGGTCAGGGATCCCATCGCTACTTCGTACATCCCGGGCCGGTTGACGGCGCCGGTAATGCAAAGAATGGCCGTGCCGGAGGTCGACTCGATTCCGACGCCCTTAAACGCGTCAGCGCCATCCCTGATGATCGTCGGGGCGTAGGAGAGGGTCTTGACGTTATTGATGTTGCTCGGTTTGCCCCACAGCCCTGCGGCAGCGGGAAACGGCGGCCTGTATCGAGGCTGCGAGCGTTTGCCCTCGATAGCCTCCATCAACGCCGTCTCTTCACCCGCCACGTATGAGTCGCCCGTCAGAGCGACCTCCACGTCGTAGCTGAAATCGCTGCCGAGGATGTTCTGCCCCAGCAGTCCCGCGGCGTACGCGTCCTGCACGGCCTTTCGCGAGTTCTCGATCGGAAGGGTGTGGCCCTGGCGGATGAAAATCACGCCGTTCGAGGAATTGGTGGCATACCCTGCGAGGATCAGACCCTCGAGCAGGGTGTGCGGGCAACTCTCGAGGATACCTTTGTCATTGAAAGCCCCGGGGTCGCCTTCTTCGCAGTTGCAGAGCACGTACTTGACCGGCGCAGGGTTCGGAGCCAGGAAACCCCATTTAACGCCGGTCGGGAACGCCGCCCCTCCCCTGCCGCGCAGCCCGGAATTCTTGACCTCGTCCAGCACCGACGCCGGGTCCATGTCCTCGAGCGCTTTTTCAAGTGCGCTGTAACCACCGTTGGCGATGTACTGGGATAGATCCCTCGGATCTATGTCCCCGGCAAGCCTGGTCGCCAGCCGGGTTTGCGGCTGGATCGTCGGCAATTCCGAAAGCCGTGCGATTGCGCCGAGACCTTCCGGCCGCTCGTCGCCGTGCCACGCGAACGCCCGGTTCGCATCCGCCCTGCCGGACTTGAGGTGGCTGCTAACGACATCGACCACCTCATCGGCGCCAAGATTGTTATAGAAGACACGGGACGCGCCGGGGAGTTGCACATCGATAAGCGGTTCCGCATAGCAGAGGCCCATCGACCCGACGAAACTCACTCTGGCGTCTGAACCGAGCGCCTCAGTCAGCGCGTCGTAGGCATCCTCTGCGCCGGCCGCCTCACCGGAGGTCCCGAGACCGACCCGGATCCACGGCCTGTCACCGGCGATGAGAGACTGCCACTCGGCCTCGGCCTTCTGGCGTAGTTCCGCAAACGCTACCGACATATGACCTCTGTCCGGTCTGGCCGGTATGTCCCGGTCTTGAGCGAGGGGGATTTCCGCACTAAGCGCCCTTCAATTCATCAACGACCGCCGCCGCCGAATCCGGCGACATACGACCTTTCATGTGATGGTCCACCGCTATCACCGGCGCCAGCGCGCAGGCCCCCAGGCAAGTGCTGTATCTGAGAGTCAACTTGCCGTCGGCGGTCTCCCCCTCTTCTTCCACACCGAGCTCCGTGTGAACACGACGCATCACGTTTTGCGCGCCGTTCAGGTGGCAGGACGGACCCCAGCACACGTCGATGGTGTGATCTCCGGGGGGAGTGAACCTGAAGTTCGTGTAGAACGACGCCACGCTCCATACATCGTTGATGGTGGATTTCATGTGCGTGGCCGTCTCTTCGATGGCCTCGTCCGGGATGTAATGAAGTGCATCCTGAACTGCGATCAGCGACGAGAGCACGGTGACGGTCGGCTGCTGCTGGGATTGCAGCGCCGTTCGTGACCGGTCTCTTAGCTCGTCACTGGAGGGCAACTCGTCGCTGGCGGGCTTTGTGCCGTCGCTCAAGCGTGGCTCCTCAACTCGGAAAAATGGACTTTGCTACGGGCGTCACAAATATAGCAGGGCCGTTCGGGGCCAGCAATCGGCTGACACCTTCATTCTGGAATACGAGACGCACTCCGCGCAGGCGTGCACGGCCCATCAACCGTTCAACAACTCCAACACCCTGTCGTGTAGCCGGCCGTTCGTGGCGACCAGGTTCTCCAGGTCTATACCGCGTACCCCATCACGGTCCGTCGCCCGACCGCCCGCCTCTTCAATGATAGTGGGCATCGGCGCTACATCCCATGCGGACATCTGGGCGTCGATGTGGATATCGATCCGGCCCGTCGCCACGAGTAGATAGCCGTAGCAATCGCTCCAGCCGCGATCTTTGGACGCTGCCTTCCGAAGCCGGTCATAGCCGTCGAAAGTTCCGACTTCATCGAAGCCTTTAACAGAAGTGACCGACATGCAGGCTTCGCCGATATCGGACACATCGGACACCCGGGCCGGGCGTATTTCGCCCGGGAGCGTTTCACCCTCTTGCAGCGGCGCCAGGTGGTTCGCCCACCAGGCGCCCAGCCCGGATCCGGCCCATACGATCTCGCCCAGCGCGGGGAAAACGACGACGCCGGCCGCGGGCTGCCCATCGAACTCCAGCCCGATCATCGTCCCCCACAGCGGGACGCCACGGACGAACGATTCCGTGCCGTCAACTGGATCCAGGTACCAGCGGTATCCGGTTCTCCCGGACTGTTCCCCGAACTCTTCCCCGAGGATCGAATCATCCGGGAAAGACGCCTCCAGGCTCGCCCGGATCAGTTGCTCGGCCTCCCGGTCGGCACGCGTCACGGGGGAAGCATCGTCCTTTTTTTCGACCACCAGTTCGCTGGATTGGAAGTATCCGAGCGCGTGTTCACCCGCCGCCCGCGACGCGCCGACGGCAAACTCAACCCGGGAGCGGAGGCCGTTCATATCCGTGCCTGACATCAAGTCCACCTATCGGCACGCCAGCGTTCAGGCGTTCTAGACCGCACCCTCAGGCGCGCCAGCCATGCGGGCAACGGCTATATCTTTCGTCGTATCGCGCTGAATGGTCGGCGTGAACGTGATGTCGTCGATCATGGTGCGCGCCGGGAGCGTCGCGGCGAGCAGGATGCCCGACGCTATGTCCTCCGGCAGCATCATGGTCGATCGCGCCTCGGCGTCAGGCACATGCGGCCGGTTGTTCAGGATCGGGGTATCGACCTCGGCCGGGTAGACCGTGGTCGCGCGGATCCCCTGTTGACGCAGTTCGGTACGCAGATTATCCATGTACAGCTTGGCCGCGGCCTTTGCCGGTCCGTATGCGACACCCCCGAGCAGGCCACCGCGGAACGCCGCCATGGACGACACCAGGATTACGGTGCCCTCGCCGCACTCCAGCATCGGGGGAAGCAGCAGCCGGGTTAGCTGAGACGGTCCCGCCACGTTTACGGCGTAAACGCTGTCGAACTCCTCGCGGGAGATCCAGCGGACGCTGCGGACTTTGGAGGAGTGGCCCGCGTTGTTGACGAGGATGTCAATCCGGCCATGCTTCTCAAGCGCATAGGCGGCAAGCGCTTCGACATCATCCTGAACTTCCATATCGGCCGTTTTGGCGGTGATCTTCCCGCCGGCCGCTGTGATCTCGGCCACCACATCGTCCAGCGGCGCCTGGCGGCGGCCGGCGATCACCAGCTCAGCGCCTTCTTCGGCGAACATCAACGCTGCGCTGCGCCCAATCCCGGTTCCGGCGCCCGTGATAAGGGCGGTCTTGCCGTCCAACTTGCCCATGGAACGTCCTCTCAATAAGTTAGTTCTTGCTCGAAATCAAGGACCACTCATGGCCCGTGGAGTAGCTAGAAAAACCGCCGGAGTTTAGCACAGCAAAGGTTCTCGACCGGTGCCTCCGGACACGGTGGAGGCGTATGGCAATACGCCCTCGGGAGACCGGCATATCCCCCTAACCGCCGCGCAACATCGCGGCCGCGACCTCCCGCCCCATGCGGACGCTGTAGTTAGTCCCGCGGTCTTCCGGGTAGATCTGCGTGGTGTTCGCCAGGAACAGGTTAGAGACCGGCGTCTGGTGCTCCGGGATGTGCTGAGAGTAGTTCATGGGAATCACCGGCTGGGCCGCGCTCACCCTGTTGTGATGCACGCGCGTGATCCAGGAGCGATCAAACTCAGAATTGAACCGCGACAGGTGAGGGGCGTAGACATCGAGCAGCTGCTCCGAGGACATCGAAAAGAGCTCGCTCGGACGCTCAACGTAGTTAGTGAGGTAGAGCACGTTGCTGCCCCCGTACATCTCTTTCGGCATCAGGTTCGTGTGCTCGATCAAACCCAGGAAGGGCACCTCGTGATCGGCGATGTTCATCCAGTAGACCGACGTGAGTGGATGCGTCATCTCGAGGATCATGACGACGGCGCCCATGTACTCAACGGCGTTCAGCTTTTTCCGGTACGCCTCCGGCAGATCGACCAGGTCAGGGAAAGCGAATGACGGCACGGTCGATAACACCAGGTCAAAGCTCTCCCCGGTCTCCGTCCCGTCCGGGTGCTTCACGCGCAGCCCGTTCGCCGTTCCGTTTTCCACCAGCACGCGGGCCACAGGGGATTCAAGGTGGACTTCACCACCCATCGACCTGATCCGCTCCACCAGTGTGTCAAACACCTCGTCAAAGCTGTTGACCGGATAGCCGAGCTTCTCCCGGCCCAGGCGGTCCCGTGACGCGAAACGGGTCTGGATCTTGCTCCAGAACCAGGGCATCGCGACGTTTTCGAACCGGTCTCCGAACTTCCCGCGCAGCAGCGGCTCCCAGACCTTCTGGTAGATCGAAGCACCGGCGTTCTCGCGGATCCACTCGGCCGCCGTGATGTCCTCTAGGGCGCGCCAGTCCTTCATCCGCTGCAACCGCTTTGCGACCATTCCCATGCGTACGCGATCGCGCAGAGACAGGGCTCCAAATCGCAACAGGTCTATCGGGGTACTCCAGCGGTACACCTTCTGGTCTGTGTAGATTCCCACGCTTGATGGAATCCAGCGCATCGACGCGCCTGTACCCAGATCGTCCATCAGGTCCAGGATCGCGAAGTCGTTGGTGAACAGGTGGTGATAGCCGCGCTCAAGCCGTCCGCCACCTACTTCGATGGTCGATGCCTGACCGCCCACAAAAGGCGCGGCTTCGTACACGGCGACGCCGTGGCCCGCGCTTGCGAAGTCGTACGCCGCGGCCAGTCCTGCCGCGCCCGCCCCGATCACACCTATTCGCATCGCTGGCCCCTCATGAGGATGGCCCGGCCTCGACCGGCGGCGTCTCGCTCAATCCCGCTTCAGGTTCACGAGCGAGGCGAGTCCGCCCCAGCAAGGTCTTCAAAGACACGTGGTCAGAGAGGAGCACGGCCAGGCCAAGCAGCGTCACCGGCAAAAGCAGCGCTATATGCGCCGTCAACACATAAGCGCCCGCCTCCGCGTCATTGACGCCGAGCGCCACCAGAGTGGCCGCGCCGAAGAAGTTGAACGGCCCGACACCGCCCGCCGTCGATGGCACCACCAGCGCCAGGTTCGCTATCGCCATGAACAGACCGATCGCGGCCATGGTTTCGACGCGCCCGCCGAACGCGGATTCAATATCGAATCCCAGGGCGATCACGTAAAGCATCGCCACCTCGGCGACCCAGATCGGGATCGACAGAAGCAGCACCGCGCCGAGCGCATGTGGCGTTCGCACGACCGTCAGCCCCTCCAGTAATCGTTCGGCAAGTCCAATCAGCCGGGTCCTGATCCCGGTCGGAACTAAGAACATCAGCCGGTCAACCAATCGGACGGTCGTAGCCGGGTCGAGGACGACGATCGTGGCGATGATGGCCGTGACGCCGATAAATGGAAGCACGGACAGCGCCAGCAACGCCGGCATCCCCCCGGGCAGATCGTCCGCGACGCGCTCGAGAAGATCCCCCACCGGCAGCACCCACACGGCCGCTATCAGGAAGAACAGGACGAAGACGTCAAACACCCGCTCGACGGCGACCGTGCCGAACGCTGCAGCCGGGTTTACGCCCTCCCGCAATCCCACGTAATAAGACCGCACGACCTCACCCAGCCGGACCGGCAGGATGTTGTTAGCCATGTAACCGACGACCACCACCGGGAACAAAGCGCGGCGAGGATGCCCGATCAGGGGCCTGAGCAGGTAACGCCAGCGGAGGCTGCGGAAATAAACGGCCAGGAAATAAAAGAAGAGCGACGGGACGATGTACCAGAAGTTCGCTTCTCGCACGACTTCCCTGACGTCATCGAGCGGAAGAAACAGGAGCGCGAACACGGTGAGAAAGACCGCGCTGATGACAAGCCCGGCCCAGACACTTCGCTGGGAGATCACCGGCTTATCCTACCGCTCGCAAGGCCCGCCAGGGAGCCGGTTGCGGCCGCACGCGGGCCATCACTCCAGTGCCCTGAGGGGGAGGTTGCGGTTGAAGTAGACGAAGCCGTCCTCGGAACCGATCGGATCCGATACCTCCCTGTACAGGAAGAAATTCAGGTTGTTTTGCCAGCGGCTCGGACGGACCAGCGTGTCAAAAAACTGACGCCAGGTGGTCTGCTTGTACGACTCGGCGAACCACTGGCGATGCGGGAATCTGCGGCCTTCCGTGAAACCGGTCTCGATCGCGGGCTTCGCAATGCTCTCGTTGCCGGTATGGACGATAAATACGGACGAATCCGACGGGCCGTCGGGTCGGGTGTATGCAAGGTTGGAGTAGTTGTTCGTGACCGCGTAGTCCCTGAGATACCAGGTCCACGGCCAGGAAAAACCGCTCAAACCATCTACAGTGACCTTCAGGTCGGCGCCTTCTCCCGTCAGGTCCGCCGCCGCATCGATCTCCCGGGCGATATCGGCCAACGCCGGTGATGTCTGCGTATAGACGAGAAGTTCGGTCGGGACGTCAGGGTCCTGGTAGGTGGCTATCCATCCCGTCCTGATCGTGAGGACGGCCAGCAGGCCGACCACCCCCACCCCGACGAGGCCATACGCCTGCCGGGAGCCGATACGCCGGGTAAGCCAGAACAACCCGGCCACAAGCAGTCCCAGCACGCCAAACAGAACCACCGCCCCGGCTGCTTCATCGAGCCCCCCCAGCCCGGGTTGAGTGCGCCCGTAAGGGGTCGAACCCAGGAAAATGAGCCGCCACAATACGATCACGGCGATCGGCACCCCCGCAAATACAAATCCACCGCCTCGTGCCATCGACGGTCTCCAGTTGAGCGATGTCACAAGATCGCCGAGCACCTTCCCCCCCAGAACAATGAACGGCAACGCCACCTGCACTTCCAGCCACGGCATTTTCTCGCCCGCCGCCGAGTAAGCGGCAAAGGTCGCCAGCGGCCAGTAGGCCAGGAAACGGGTGAACGCATCGCCCTTGAAGGCGTAATAAACGGCGCCAACCAGTCCAATGGTCGCGGGAAGGAACTCGTACACGCTGGTCAGCATCACGTAGTAAAAGTCGGGCTGGCTTCCCCGGGCGATCTCCTGCTGCGCTACCCAGTAGCCGAGCCCCTGCCAGACCCCGGATGCGAGGCCCGGCCAGTTCGTAAATACCGTGCTGAAGAGCACAACGAAGATACCCGCCGCTATGCCGAAACCGGTCAGCCAGACTCGCCGATTCCACAACATGCCGACGACGAATGATGTAGCCACAAGGAACGCGGTGATTGCCACGGCAACCACTTCGCCCGTGCCGCTGGCCACGCCGAACGGCAGGCCGGTCGAACTGTCGTCGTTGGCGAGAGTTACGCCGAGAGCGTCCTGGATCAGGCCGGACACCGCTCCGATCATCGGCAGGGTCAGGGTCACAATGACGACCAGCATCCCGCCCGCCGGACCCCATTCGGACAATATGCGCCGCCCCCACACCCACTCCAGCACATCCCCGCGCGCGATCACGAGCAGGGGAATCGCCACCAGCGCCACGACGATGTATTGCGTCTCTTTGGTGGCAAATCCGAGGGAGACAAGTGCCGCCGTCAGGTACACGTATCGCGGGCGCCGATCATCCATGTAACGCCACACCATCGCTACCAGGGCAATGGTCCACAGCGCGACGAAAATGTCGTTTCGGGCGAACCGGCTGAAGTAGAGGAGTGACGGTGAGAACGCCAGCATTCCCGCGACAATCAGCGCCGATACGTTACCGAGACGGTTGCGAAGCAAAAGGGGCGTGAGAACCAGCGCCGTACCGAACAGCGCCGGGGCCAGCCTGAGCGTGAAATCGTTGTCACCGAACAGGAAGAAGGACCCGGCCGTTATATGGAACAGGAACGGCCCGTGCATGAGCGGATCGTGCGCGTACCCATTCCCGTTAAAAAGTTGCCACGAGAAATAACCGTGAAGGCTCTCGTCGTGATGGACCGCCCGCCCTCCCAGGTCGTACAAACGCATCGCCAGCGCCACCAGGAAAAGCGAGACGTAGGCGCCGGCTTCCCACCTGAACGGCAGATCGTGTCGCCAGCCGCCGCCGCCGGTCGGCGGAGGCTCTGGAGAATCCGTCCGAAAGGGTGAAGGCCCGGCGCCTTCATATCGGTCCCAATCGGGTCGTTGATCCAAAACTGCCGGGACGCTTTCTACCCAGCGGCCATCTACCCAGGTGCCGTGGCTCATCGCGGCCGCTGCGACAGCAGGCGACGGTGCGTACTCGGACGAGATTTTCGACTCATCACCGGTCAAATGTTTATCTCCCGCCAACGTCAAATATCACGTAATCACGCGGCCCGGAGTTGGTCTCGCGGGTCGAGAAAACACGTTCGCCTATTTGCTCGAACCGATCAAGGTCGATATCAGGGTATGTTGACCTCTCGCGCGGGCCAATCACTATGTAATCGATCTCGTAGCGTCGCAGAATCGCCCTGACCTCTTCGATATCTTCCATGGAATATATTCCCGCAACCTCCGCCTCCCGGCCGGCGAATGCAGACCGGTCGCCTCGCCACTGTTCTTCGTGGAACGGCCAGCCGATCACTGTCGGGATACCTGTGGAAGACGATATCCGTCCGAACTCCGTGTAACTGCCTCCGACGGCCTCGACCAGCACGGCGTCAACCCGGGCATTTTCGGATAACCACTTGATCGCCGCGCCCTCGGACGGCTGCCATCGTGCAATAAAGGCCGTCCCGTCCAGGGTCAGCTCCCTTGAAAACCCATCCGTCCGGGAGTCCAGGGAAGCCAGCGGATAGTACATGGCTCCTATCAGCATTACGGCGGCGATCACCGCTCCGGTTTCACTGGCGGAACGACGAAACCCGCTCCAGTATCCATGGTTACGAATCCAGAAATGAACGCCGTACGCCCCGATAACTCCCAGAAGGATCCACACCTGGTAGTAGAGCTTGAACACGGTGTTCATGCGGCCACCGAACAGGTCATTTATGTACAAAAGTTCAGCGCCGTAAACCATGTAAAGCGCCATGGCGAGCAAGGCCAGGGCGAACACCAGTGTGTCCGAGCTGGATCGCCGTCCGAAGTAGAACAGCGCGAGCATCGCAAGACCCGAAAGAACCGCGAGCGGCAGTACATCCAGGACGCGGCGCAGCAGGTCGGACATAACAGCCGAATCACTGGTGTAGAGATGGATTATCGCCCACAGGACGAAGGGAAATACGATGGCGAGCAGGGCGGCGGTCGCCGGGGCGGTGTCCGCCCAACTGTTCGGCTCAGAACCAGCCTGATCGACGGACGCATCGCTCGCCATATCGCCATCCTGATCGATGATCGAACCAGCCGACCGGACCGGACGAATCCGTGCTGCGTACGCACGCGACACACGGCCGGATACCGTCAACCACAGGGGCGCCAGCAGTACCACGAACATGCCCCAGACCGTGAGCATATGGATCGGCCGGGTCACGTATTCCGCAGCCCCCAACGGAGCGCCCCAGTCCACCTGGCTGCTGAACGTACCGAAGTAAAAGCCGCTAAAGATCGCCAGGCCTGGTCCCATGGCCAACGCCGTCGTCGCCAGGCCTCTCAATGCGGCGAGTTGAAGCGCCATCATCTCGTCCCGGTACATCTTGACGGTGACCGCGATGAATATGAGAGCGGCGGCGAAACCCAGGTCCCACGCGTTGATGAAGCCCAGTGCTCCGACCGCTATCGAGAGCAGCAGCCAGCGCAGTGGTTCGCCGATCAATCGTCCCGGTCGTCCCCCGCCCGGA
>JASLLE010000007.1 GCA_030747175.1 Dehalococcoidia bacterium
GCCACCGTGAAGGTGTAAGCGTCGGCGTGTTCCGGGTCCGCCCGATAGAACGCGCAGAAGGTGCAGTAGGCATCGCAGACGTTCGTGTAATTCAGGTTGGTGTCGACGACGAAGGTCACGCGCCTCTCCGGGTTGTGCCGGTAGCGCAACTGTTGCGCCAGCGGCGCGAGGTCAAGCAGATCGGCTTCGGTCAGGAGAAAGAGCGCCTCTTCCGGGTCGATTCGCTCGCCGGCACTCACCTTCCGGCGGATGTTCAACAGCACCGTGTTCCTCAATTTCTATCCGATGTCGCGGACGGAACGGCGGGCCGCCACTCCGGCATTCGTTCGTAGTAACTGCGGAAGAGCGCCAGCGACTCCCGTTCCCGTTCGCCCATCCGGTAGATGAACTGATCGAGGTAGGAAATCGCCTCCTCCGGTTGCATATCGGCGGACTCCCAGCCCTCCGAAGTGATCGCTTCGACGTCAGCCAGCCCGCGGTCGAGGCCCTCCCCGAGCGAGCGCTCAAAAGCGGCGAGCGCGTCCGGATCGGTGTCAGCGCGTGCCAGCCAGTGAGCGTAAACAAACGGCAGACCGGTGAACTCGTGCCAAACTTCGCCGAGGTCATGGACGAATGGGTAGCCGTCTATTCCGCTGCGGTTCCGCAGGGCCTCGTCGCCGATCAGAAGAATTGCATCGTGCGGCTCATCCCGGGTTACGAGGGCTTCCGGTTCAACCGCCCAGTGTTCCCGAAACAGCACACGTAATAGCTGGACGGTGGTCGCCGTTTGCTCCGTCACGCCGATTCGCGCTCCCTCCATCTCCTCCGGCATCAACTTGCTGAACAGGAGAATGCTCACGGACATCTGCCGTGTGGCGACGCAGTAGCCCCCGATCGGCGTCAGTGACTCACCCATCCGGAACCATTCGGCCACCGGAAGCGGGCCGGCGTCGAGATCGCCGCGCTCTACGGCAAGCGCCATCTCGCGCGGCACGCAGACCTCCAGATGCGCGGCGTCGGAAGCCAGGCGCTTGTAGAAAACAGCCGAATTCAGGTACGGCATCAACCCGACTCGAAGTTTTCTGGGTCCGATATTTTCAGGCATCAGGAGTACACCTTGATCTCGTTATAGAGGGCGTCGCGCTCGACCGGCGTCCGGCCTGTGGACGCGATCAATCGGGCCATGCGTTCGCGCGCCAGCCCGGCGGGAGAGTCGGCCTGCGCAGCGTGGGCGATGCGCTCTTTACCGATGGTGCCGTCCATGTCATCGGCGCCGAAGTGCAGCGCGAGCGCCGCCGTCGCCTCGCCGAGCATCACCCAGTACGATTTGATGTGCGGGATGTTGTCCAGCATCAGGCGGGCCACGGCGATCATCTTGAGATCGTCCATCGGGGGCGCGTGGCGCGGTACCAGCATCGTGCTGCCCACCTGGTATTCGAGCGGGATGAAAGCGAGAAAGTCGCCGGTGTCGTCCTGTATTTCCCGCAACCGGATCAGGTGATCGATCCGCTCTTCCATGGTCTCGATGTGGCCGTACAGGAGCGTGCCGTTGGACTTGATGCCCATCGCGTGCGCCGCGCGGTGGATCTGCGCCCACCTCTGGGCGTTCGCCTTGCCGGGCAGCAGTTCCCGGTGCACGCGCTCCGAGAACACCTCTGCGCCCCCCCCGGGCATCGACCTCAATCCGGCCTCTTTAAGACGGGCGAGCGACTCCTCCGGTTCGATCTTCCAGCGCCTGTGGAAGTAGTCGATCTCGGACGCCGTAAACCCCTTGATGTTCACGGTCGGATACGCGGCGTGGATGTCCCGGACCAGTTGTTCGTAATGCTCAAACGGCCAGTCCGGGTGATGCCCGCCCACGATGTGGACCTCGCCCATTTCAGGGTCGATCGAATCCAGGATTTCTTCGGTGGTCAGCTCGTACGCCTCTGCATCGCCCGGTTTCTTTGCGAAGTCACAGAAAGCACAACTCAAGACGCAGATATTGGTCGGATTGATGTGCCGGTTCAGGACGAAGTAGACCTTGTTTCCCGACACGAGCCGCTTCCGGTAATCTCCCATCTTCCCGAGCGCCGGAAAGTCGTCGCTATAGAGCATCGTCACCCCGTCATCAAAGCCCAGACGCTCCCCTGACCGGGCGTTCTCCCAGATCGGCGCAAGCGCCGGGTCGATGAACTGGATGCCGTTTGCTTCCAGCGTTTGTAGGGTCAATTTGTCCTGCTCTCATCTGTGCCTGGTCGCTACACCCTGCGGTTTTCGTATTTCAGCTGAAGTACTCGCCCCACCTGCGATCCACCTTCTGAATCACGCCCGGGTCCATTACGAGCGGCCGCGGGTAGGTGGACTTGAGGGAGGCGTCTATCCCCATCACGCCGGAGTACGCGGGAACCGGCCCGCGTAGCTCTGCGCCCGTAAAAACGATGTCCTGCGCCGGGTCGAACCGGGTGAAGAGACCCCACAGGACTGAGGTGTCGTCGTCGATATCGATATCCGGTGACACGACGGCGATCAGCTTGACCGGAGACAGGAGCGGCGACGCCACAAGCGCTTCAAGAGCGCGACGCGGCTCGTTCTCGACCTGGACCACCAGCAATGTCTGTTCGATAAACCGCGAACGCATCACGCCCGGCGCTATCGCAGCCAGATCGCCCGGCAGCGGGACCGCCGTATCGGGCGATGCCCCCCGGCCTGTGGCGTCGATGATCAGCTTCCCACCGCCGACAGGTGTCGTGGCGCCGCCCGTGAAGTCCAGCGTGTCGACCGGCGCCCGGGCGATCACCTGCACGTCCCTCTGAACGTCGAAATTACGGCGGATCGCCCCCACCACCCGGGCGAAGCTACGGACGTTCACATCCGGATCCACGAGTACGATCACTTTGCACAGGGCGAGTTGCCCCGTCCCGAGCAGGCCGAGCGCGGTCTTGAGCGGTTCCCGCTCGTAGCGCGTCTCCACCGAGACAACAAGCAGGTTGTGGAACCCCGCCTCGAAGTAGGCCCACAGGTCCGTGAGTTCCGGGTGGATCAGTTTCGCAAGCGGCTTCAACACTTCCTGCGTGGCGTCGCCGATGAACTTGTCTTCCTGCGGCGGCCTTCCGACCACCGTCGCCGGGTACACCGGGTTGCGCCTGCGCGTGATCGCTATTACCTGGAAGATCGGGAACTCAGCGGGTTCGGAATAATGACCGAAATGGTCCCCGAACGGGCCTTCGACGCGCCGAACGTTGGGAGGTACAACGCCCTCCAGCACGAACTCCGCCTGCGCCGGCACCTGCATATCCAGGGTGGCCGCTCTGGTCATGGGCGTCCTCGCGTTTCGCAGGAACCCGGCAAACGCCGCCTCGTCAAATCCCTCCGGAAGCGCGGCAACGGTCGCCAGCCACAGCGCCGGATCGCCGCCGATAGCCACCGCAACCTCCAGCGGACGCCCGCGCCCTTCCGCCTGCCAGTGATGGACGCCACCGCCTCGCTCGATCTGGATGTGCATGCCAGTGGTCTGCCCGTCGTACACCTGCATCCGGTACATTCCGATGTTTCGGATTCCAGTTACCTGGTCGACGGTGTGCACGAGCGGAAGCGTGACGAAACGGCCGCCATCCCCGGGCCAGCACTTCAGGATCGGCATAGTCCCGAGATCGGGATTCGACTCCACGACTTCCTGTACAGGCGCTTTACGCGATTTGCCAGGACGGAAGTTCATGAAACGTTTCGCCATTCCGCGATTACGCCAGATCGCCTTGAAGGACGGCGGGTTCATGTCCCGCATGAAATGGAGAAGACGCTCGCCCAGCTCTTCCGGCTCTCCGCCGATCGCCATGTTGACGCGCCGGCGCGAGGACAGGACGTTGATCGCAACCGGGTAAGACGAGCCTTCGACGTTCTCGAACAACAGGGCCGGACCGCCTTCGAGCACGGATCGCGTGGCGATCTCGGTGATCTCAAGCTCTGGACTCACCGGCGCGGAGATACGGTGCAATTCGCCGTTTGCTTCCAGGTAGGCCAGGAACGACTGGAGGTCCGTGAATGCCATCTCAGTCCCCGGTCCCCCGCCATCGACGCAACAGGTCCGACTCCACCTCCAGGGTGTCGAGCACACGCCCGGCGATCATGTCTACGAGGTCGTCCACGCTCTCGGGCCGGTGGTAGAAGCCGGGCATGGCGGGCAACACGATCGCCCCCGCCTCGGTGACCGCGGTCATGTTGCGAAGATGGATCAGGCTTAGAGGGGTTTCTCGGGGCACGAGGATCAGCTTCCGCCGTTCCTTCAGCGCCACGTCCGCCGCCCGCTCAAGCAGGTTTGATGAGATCCCGGTGGATATCCGTGCCAGCGTTCCCATCGAACACGGCACAACGACCATGCCCGCGCATTCAGACGATCCGCTGGCGATCGCCGCTCCGACGTCCCGCTGATCGAAGAGTTCAATCGAACCGGGCCCTGAATCCAGGCCGAGGCTATCCATGACGGTCCGGGTATCAGACGCCGGGTTCCCGGTCAGCGAGATACCCAACTCGATATCGATCACGCGCCTGCCGGCGTCCGTGATAACTATCTTGACGTCGTGGCCGGCTCGAACGAGCCCCTCGATCACCCGCCGGGTGTATGGAGCGCCGCTGCCGCCCGAGATTCCAACGATGTAGTTCGCCATCAGCTCACCAGCGTTCCGGCGATGACGAACACGGCGAATACAACAGCGATGATGCCGTTCATCGTGAAGAACGCAGCGCCCAGCTTTGAGAGATCGTTCGGCGAGATGAGCCTTTGCTCGTACGTGAGCAACGCCGCAGCAGCTCCGGTTCCGGCGAAATAGAGAGCGTGCGCATCAAGCAGCAGGCCGGCGATCACGAGGGCCGCCACGGTGACGAGATGGAATGAGCGAGATATCCAGAGGGCGGCACGGATACCGAAGCGAGCCGGGATGGAATTGAGACCCTGCGCGCGGTCAATCTCGATGTCCGCCGTGGCGTAAATGATGTCGAACCCGGCTACCCAGAACATTGCGCCAATACCCAGCCACGTTACGCCCCAGTTGAGGTCGCCGGTCAATGCGACCCACGTGGCCGGCGGGATGATGATGTATACGGCCCCCAGTGCCAGGTGGGCGAGCCACGTAAAGCGCTTCGTGTACGGGTAGACCGTCAGCACGGCGATAACGACCGGGCTCAGATACCAGGCAAGCCGGTCGAGCTGCGACACGGCCAGAAGAAACGCCGCCAGCGCGACGCCCATGTAGACCCAGACCTGCCGCGACGTGATCAACCCCGCCGGGATCGCCCGGCTCGCTGTGCGCGGGTTGCGTGCGTCTATCCCGGCGTCGATGACCCTGTTCGCGCCCATGCCAAAGGTCCGCGCCCCCACCATCGCCACGGCCAGCCAGACCAGCGGCCGCCACTCCGGGAGCCCGTCTGTGACAAGAAACGCGGTGGCCGCGGCGAAAGGCAGCGCAAACACGGAGTGCTCAAACTTGATCGTCTCGGAGAACAGCATGATCCGGCCCCAGGCCGTCGTCGCCTGCGGAGTCGCACTAGCCATCGGTGTTCTCCCGCTCTGGATCAGTGCCGGTATCAGGCCGCTCAAGTCCATCGACCAGCACGGTCCGGAGCACCGGAAGCGCCTCGGCCGGGGTCGGCGTTCCCCGGTACACCCAGTTCACGACTATCTCGTTGACGGCGCCGAGCCAGGCGCGGGCCACGACTTCCGTATTCGTCGGTGCGATCTCGCCCGCTTCGACCGCCCGGTCCAATCCGTCCCGGATCACTGCAGCGAAGCGTCCGAATGTCTCGACCCGTTTCTGCTCAAACGCCGAGCCCATCGAGTATCCCTGTACGAGGAGAACCTTGGCCAGCCGGCGCCGACGGCCAAGCCGGGTCAGCACTTCGGATAGCGCCGCGTCCGCCCCGGCGAGGGGAGATTCGCAGGCCGCCGCCGCCTCTTCCGCACGGCGGGTAAGTCGGTCGGCCAGCCGGTCGATCACCGCAAAGAACAGGTCTTCTTTGCTCGGGAAGTGAAAGTAGAAGCCGCCCTTGGACAATGAGGTGCGGCCGGCGATATCGTCCACCAGCGTCTGGTGGTATCCCTGATCGGCGAACGCGTCCTCTGCAGCTTCAAGGATCCGTTCACGAGTCGTTTCACGCTGGGCGGGCATCGGTACTCAAAAGAAGACGATCCGTGGTATCAACCGACCGACTGGTCGGTCGGTCACGCCAAAGTTTAGACTGCGTTAATTACGCGGTCAATGAATAATGCGTGAACACCTGGTTCCATCCTTGTGACATCGGCAGAATCGCCCCCTCCTGATGTAGGAGAGGGTTCGGGGGTGGTTAACTACCGCTACGACGCTCTTTGCGTCATTCCCGTGCATACGGGATCGACGCGAGTCGCGACCCACCTCCAACCTCCTCCCTCCCAGGGAGGAGGCTAATACCCATCCCCGGAGGCCAATATGACAGCAGACATCACAATCAGGCCGTGCCGGTTTGAAGACATCCCTGCCGTTCTCAAACTGTGGATAGACGCAGACACAGTGCCCGGGCCAACGGACCACGCGGCAGCGATCGAGCGACGGTTGCAACGCGACGGAGAGCTATTCGTACTCGCCGTTGACGGAGCGCGTATCGTCGGATCACTCATGGGAGGCTGGAACGGCTGGCGTGGAGACATGGCCCGCCTGGCCGTGCACCCGGACTATCGTCGTAGGGGCATCGCGAGGCAACTCATAGCAGAGGTCGAAACTCGCCTCCGTGACCTTGGATGCAGTCGCATAACAAGCCTCGTATTCATCAACGAACCGGGCGCGCCTGAGTTGTGGTCAAACGCCGGTTACAAACCAGACTCCGAGATAGGCCGCTACTACAGAGACCTGTAAGGCTGGACGTAACGCCCTCTCCCAGCGGGAGAGGAAGAACCCCGATCAATTCGGGGTGAAGGTGAGGGAGAAGTCCTTCCCACCAAAACCGTATTCGTGAGCGAATCCTCTCCCCCACCCAACCCTCTCCCGCTGGGAGAGGGCGTTACGTCAAGCCCATTCCCCCGTCGTCGCCATTCCCCGCTAACGCCGTCCGAAACCTCGTTCCAGGTCGGGCTGGCTCATGTGGATCATGGTTGGGCGTCCGTGCGGGCAGGTGTGCGGCTGATCCGCCTTCTCCAGGCTCCTCAGGAGCGCCCTGCCCTCGTCATCGGTAAGTCGCATTCCGGCCCTTACCGATGAATGGCAGGCCAGCGTTGCGATCATCCTCTCGCGCCAGGCATCGTGACGCCCTCCGGACGCCACCTCGTCCAGCAGGCCCCGGAACGCGTCGCCCGCCGCCGATGTGCGGTCGGCGAGCATGCGCGGGATCGCCCGGATCAGCGCCGTTCCCGGCCCGAACGGCTCGACGACGAATCCCATCCCTGCGATCAGATCGCTTTGATCCGCCAGTAGTTCTTCCTGCCTCGGTTCGAGCGCGACCGGCTCTGGCTCCAGCATCGTCTGCGCATCGGGAGCGCCGGTGTTGAGCGCCGTGGTTATCTCTTCAAACCGAACCCGCTCGTGCGCGGCGTGCTGGTCGATCAGGTACACGCCGTCCGGCCCTTCCGCCAGCAGATAGGTTTCCTGCGCCTGTCCGATCATCCTCAGGACCGGTAGAGTTTCGCGCTGCGTCTGCATTCCGGGGACCGACACATCGGGCGCTGGCTCGCTTTCGGCCGTGCTCGTGCTCGTTCCGATCGCCGAATCCACGCGATCCCCGGACACAGGCTCCCCTTCACGACGTGAAGGCCATAGTGGGTTCTGCTCAAGATCTGTTCTCGGCGCGCTCACCGCCGCCGGCCCCCCGGGACTACCGGCCGGTCCACGGGCCGATCCGCCGACGCCGGCAAAGGTGTGTGACGGAGATGTCGGCCGGAACGTCGGGACCGGCGCATTAGCGACCAACACGGCTCTGACCGCCCGTTGCACCTCTCCAAACACGAGGTCTTCCCGCAGGAACCGGACCTCTGTTTTTGCCGGGTGCACATTCACATCCACGTCATTCAATGGCGCCCTCACCAGCACAACAGCGATGGGGTACCTCCGCTCGCCGAGGAACCCGTGATACGCCTGTTCGATTGCGTATGTAATACGTCTGCTCTGGACCCACCTGCCGTTGATTCCGAGAGTTATGAATCCACGATTACCCCGGCTGACAGACGGCGCTCCGGTCAATCCACCAACGCTGAACGCCGGAGGCGCTCCATCGGAGAACGGTTCCGCTTCTGGAATTTCCAGCATCGCCTCCGCGATCCGCGCGCCGTACGTCCCGGCCACCGCTCCAGCGAGATCGCCTCCGCCGGGAGTTACCAACCGTTGACGACCGTCCGCAGTCAGACGAAATGCAACATCGGATCGCACCAGCGCGTACGAGGTGACCAGCGACTGGATCCGGCCGAGCTCAGCCCCGGGAGAGCGCAGGAACTTCCGCCGGGCAGGGACGTTGGAGAACAATCCCCGTACGGCAACACTCGTCCCGGCGGGCACACCCGTCTTCCCGAACTCTTCCGCCTCGCCAAATTCAAGCAACAGCCGTTCGCCGGAATCCTGGCCAGCTGTTCGGCTGGAAGCTTCGACACGCGAGACCGATGCGATGCTCGGCAACGCCTCGCCACGAAATCCCAGTGTGGCGATGCCGAGGAGGTCGGACGTCTCATCAACCTTGCTCGTGGCGAAGCGCTGAAACGCCAGCTCCAGTTCGCCGGGCGCTATCCCGCCGCCGTCGTCGACAACCCGGATCAGTTCGGAGCCGCCGCCATCGACCTCGATATCGATACGCGTGGCCCCGGCGTCGAGCGCGTTTTCGACCAGTTCCTTAACGACCGAGGCCGGCCGTTCGATCACCTCACCCGCGGCGATGCGGGCGGCGGTGGCATCGTCGAGCAGGCGGATCGGCATCTAACCGGCCCCGTTGCGCGGGCTGATAAACCGGGAGAACGACGAGGTTCCGGAGGAGGCGTAGTCGAGCAATGCGTTGGCCACATTGACCAGTTCCCTATCGTCGTCATCGGCAAAGAAATAGGGCCGGACAATCACGCCCCCAAACTCGTGCACTATCTCTTCGTGATCGTCCACCACGAGGTCTGGCGAGACGGGCAGCGCCGCCCTTTCCACCGCGGCGCGGTAATCGGTGGTTGGCTTCTCGAAGTAGTCGGTGACCATCGGATCGATCCGATGCCGGGTCATCTCGTACTTTCGGATACCCACGCCGGACCAGATGTACATCGCGTGCCCGGCATCTGTCACACGGCTGAACAGGGTTTCGGCGTGCGGGCGCAGCGCGCCGTTGGCAGAGATCAATGTGTAGTCGACGTCTATGAAGAAGTTCAACGGGTAACTCGAAGAATGCCGGGCAGTGGAATAAGACGGCCCGAGTATAGCTATCGCCCGCCCGTTCCCGGCGCGCCATATATCCGAAGCCGGCGTTTCCCGGCCATCAACAGGGTCGGCACGCTGAACGTCCGGAAATCAAAGACGTCGGATGTACCGGTCCACCACCAGGAACCATGCTCCGGTCACCAGGAGGCCGGTACCCGCCACCACGGAAGCGACCCGAATGTCCCAAATGTCCGACAGTTGAGCGAATAAGACGATCCCTATGGGCATGAACCCGAAGTTCATCATCCAGATGCCCGATATCCGCCCCCGGTACTCGTCGTCCACGACCTCCATCAAAAGGGCGTTGTTCAACGAACGTCGGCCGGCGTCGGCAAGTCCCATGAAAAAAAGGAAGACGAAGGCGGAAGCGAGTATCGGCGCGACGCCGAGGCCGACCACGGCGACCCCGGACAAGAAAGTTGACGCTATTAGCCAGAGACCGCGATGCGCCCCGCGTCTCAACCCGGCGATGAAAAGCGATCCCAGAAACGCGCCGGCGCCGAAAACCGCCAGCAACCATCCAACCGTCTGCGGGCCGCCGGCCTCGATAGTCTTTCCAAACACGTCGTCCACGTATGCCGGCAAAAAGTTGCGTGCGGCGTTCGCGAACATCGTCGTCCCGAGAGCTATCAGCAGAAGCCCGATGACCGTCCGATTTCGGGCGGCGTAGCGCAACGCGTCGCTCAGATCCCCCAGGACGTTGCGACGCTTCCCGGCGGCGATCACTGACGGCAACATGGCGCTGAATATCAACGAGCTCGCGTTGAACAGCAAGATCGTGTCGTACGCGGCGGCCGGACCAGCCCATGCGTAAATCATGCCGCCAATGGCTGGCGCGCCGAGCGTCATCAGCGACATGCCCATGCCGTTCAGGGCGAGCGCGTTCGCCATCAGGTTGTCGCCCACGATTCCTGGAATAATCGATTGACGTGCGGGCATCAAGAACGCGAAAAGTGTGCCCTGGAAGATCGAGGCGATGAACAGGTACCAGATCGTGATCGTATCCGTGTAGATCGCGGTCGCGATCACGGCGGCGTTGGCGACCATGCCCAGCTGGCCGATCTGGATCATCCGTTTCCGGTCGATGCGATCCGCGACCACTCCGCCGAACATTCCGAAGATCAACATCGGCGGTGCAAAGCCGATCGAGATCATGCCCATCATCTGGTAGGAATGCGTCAGGTCCCATGCCAGGAGGCCACGAGCGACCATCTGCATGTTCATGCCGCCCATCATCAGCAGCATTGAGAGCCAGAGGGCCCGGAAGTGGGGATTGGACAGGGACTGGAACGTTCGACGCCAGTAACCGTCCGCCACGGTGACCTCAGGCGCTACGGCAGAGACGTCGGGCGCGACCGCGCCTGAGGTCACCGGGGCGTCCTGACGGTCAATGGCCAAACGTTATCGCTCCTGCCGGTTTGTCTCAGTTAGGTCTATGGCCCTATCCGATCCCAGAGGTTAACCCAACCGCCTCAGGCCTCGCATAAACACCATAGACACCAGCCAGGAGCCTACTAGAAGAATACCGAGTCCCATCATGGAAGCCCGGGCGCCGTAAGCCTCCATGGCGATCCCGAGCGGCAGCATGCCGAGCGCCACGACCGAGAACGACATCATGAAGAGGCTGGCGACATGCGCGCGGTGATCGTCGTCGGTTAGTTCCATGGACAAAGCCTGGCCGAGTGCGAATCGGACCACTTCGGCGAACCCGACCGGGATCATAAGGATCAGGCCGATCCAGTAGATCGGAAGGCTGGCGAACAGGATGAATGCGACGCCCGAAATCAACGAACTCGCCAGGAGCACGAAACCACGCCTTTGTCCGCTACGCAGGTTTGCGATGCCGAGAGCGCCAATTAATGATCCAACACCGACGACCGCGACGAGTATCCCGTTTTCGACTTTCGAAGCATCGAACATGTCGATCGCAATCGGCGGCAGCAACATCCGGAACGGCATGGTCAGCAGGGCTGCGAAACCGGAGAAGATCATCACCTGCAGGAGGGTCTTGCGTGAGGCGACGTGCCGGAATCCTTCGGTCCAACTTGCCAGGACAGATCTCCTTGGCGCGTTCGGGTCCGGTGGGAACTTCGAAATCAGCCCGGTCACGAGTACCGCCACGATATTCAAACCGGCCACCACCAGGTAAACGCCCTCGGGACCGATCTTCCAGTACAACACGCCACCAATCGCCGGAGCCGCTATCGACGTGAGGCTCATCGCCGCGGCATTAAGCGACATGGCGTTGGACATCAGTTCGTTGCCGACCATCTTGGGGATCATGACCTGGCGGACCGGCATCATGAACGAGAACAACCCGCCCTGCACTATCGACGCCACAAGCATGTACTGCCAGATGAGCGTATCGGTCAGGAGCAACACCGCGACGCTGCCCGCAAGGATTACCTGGCCTGCCTGTACCAGCTGGATCATCCGGCGCCCTTCCACGCGCATCGAAATGACCGGCGCCAGGACAGACCCGACGAGCATGGCCGGGCCGAATCCGACCCCGACGACTCCCGTCAACAGGAAGTTCTCGTCGGTGATATCGAATACGAGGACGCCCCGGGCGAAGAACTGCATCTGCGTGCCGCTCATGCCGGCCGTCATCCCAAGCCACAGGAAGAGGAATTGCCGAACTTTGAGTGATTCGAAGGTCCGGTCGAGGGCCTTCCTCAACCCCCCGGCAGATCCTCCGGCGCCGACAGAAGCACCGATACCAACCGGCGCGTTAGCGCCCACTGGGGCTGGAGTCAGGGACCCGCGGTCGGGCGGCGAAGCATCGTCACCAGACGATCTCCCTTGCCCTGAATTCGGTTCGGAAGCGGCCATTCTTCCTCGCAGCCAAGACTGATTAGTCCTTGCCTAGCCTACTCGATAGGCTCAGACAGGTATATCAGCCCAGCTGGCGAAGCCGCTTCATCAGGCCGAGTGACAGCACGCTGGTCGCCAACAAAATGATTCCCAGGCCGAACAATGTCCGTTCAGCGCCGAATAACTCCATCGCAACCGAAACGGGAAGAATACCGAGCGGCATGAGTCCAAAAGTCATCTGGAAAAGGCTCGCCACTCTCGCCCGGTGCTCGTCGTCGGTCAGTTCCATCGACAGAGCCTGCCCGAGAGCGAAACGGCCGGCTTCACCGATTCCCATGAATATCATTACGAATATGCCGACCCAGTAGTACGGGAGGCCGGCAAACACGACAAGGCCGAACGCCGACACGAACGCCGAAGCCATCAGCACCATGCCGCGCCTCTGTCCCTGGCGGAGGGCGGCGATCGCAAGCGCTCCAATCAGCGATCCAACGCCCATAACGGCCACGAGCACGCCGGTCTTGAACTCTGAAGCGTTGAAAACGTCGCTCGAGATCGCCGGAAGGAGCATCCTGAAGGGCATCGAAAGGATCGTCCCCAGCGCCACGAAGACGATCACCGACATCAATGTCCGGTTGTGCCGCACATACGCGAATCCTTCGGCGGTGTTGGAGAGGATAGAGCGGCGCGGCACGTTCGAGTCCGGTGGAAACTTCGGCAAAATGCCGGTCAAACCGATCGCCGCCACGTTCAATCCGGCCACGATGAAGTACACGCCTTCGGCGCCGATAATCCCGTACAGGACCCCGCCGACCGCCGGCGCCGCCATCGAGGTGAAGCTCATCGCCGCAGAGTTGAGGGACATGGCGTTGGACATGAGGTCTTTCCCGACGATCTTCGGGATGACCACCTGCCTGGCCGGCATCATGAACGCGAAAACCCCGCCCTGGGCGATGGACGCTACCAGGATGTGCTGCCAGATGATCTGGTCGGTCAGGACCAGGGTTCCGATCGAGGTCGCGATCACCACCTGGCCGAACTGGGTGGCCTGAATAATGGTGCGGCGCTCGATGCGCTCAGTGACCGTTCCGCTGATTACGGAGCCGATCAACATCGCGGGCGCGAACCCGGCGCTAACGATTCCGGTCAGCGCGTACGAACCGGTAATTTCATAAATCAGGATGCCGCGAGCCAGCATCTGCATCTGCGTCCCGCTCATCCCGGTCATCATGCTCAGCCACAGGTACAGGTAGTCCCGGTTGCCCAGTGATTCGAAGGTGCGGCCGAGCAGGCGGGATGCGCCACTTTTATGGGCCACAAGCACCGGCGCTGAGTTCACGCCGCCCGATGGCGACGTTCCGGAAGGAACAGGATTCAACGAGCCGCGGTCCGGTGGCCGGGCATCATCAGCGGACGACGTCCTTCGGCCTGGAGTCGGTTCGGAGGCAGCCATTCATCCTCGTAACACGGATGGTCTCCGGTTCGCGCCTCGCCCCACATTTGGAGTCCGGCCGAACCGCCCGTGGAGGTTTGATGACACTGGCGCGGGCGGGAATGCAAATCGCCCCGCTCGTATCCGTAATACGACGTCGCGGGCGATGGAGATCACCATAAGTCCGAAGCCGATTATATACCCGTCGGATTCCGAAACTTATGGGTGTCCGACCCCGGATTCGCTATGTAATACCCGTACATAGATACAATCTCCGGGCGAAACTTACCGGGCTCGATCCTCCGAGACGCTTACCCGTGTCAACGCCGCCTCGATCGGTCCCGCGTTCACCATGCCCGACTGCGTTCGGTGTTCAGAAGGAAGCAATTGCTGCAACCGCCAGACCTTCGTGACGTAATCGACGCCGCCCGCAGGATCGCGCCGTATATGCACCGGACCCCGCTCCGGCCATACCCGGCGCTGGGGCGTTTGATCGGGCTGGACACCGAGTTGTGGGTCAAACACGAGAACCACCAGGTCCTCGGTTCGTTCAAGCCAAGGGGCGGCATCAACCTTGTCTCGCAGCTTGAACCCGGGGAACTCGCCGGCGGCCTCGTCGCCGCCTCCACCGGAAACCACGGCCAATCAGTGGCTTTCGCCGGGAGAACCTTCGACACACCGGTGACGATAGTCGTGCCGAACGAGGCCAACCCGGGAAAACTCCAGTCGATGAAAGACCTTGGAGCGGAGGTTCTGCACCACGGCGAGCAGTTCGACGTATCCCACGACTTCTCGATCCAACTCGCCGCCGACAAGGGAGCCCGGCACGTGCATTCCGCGAACGAGCCGGATCTGATCGCCGGGGTCGGAACCTACTCCCTGGAAATCTTCGAGGACCTGTCGGATATCGACGTACTGATCGTCCCGGTGGGAGCAGGCAGTGGCGCATCGGGGGCGGCGATCGTCACCGCGGCGGTGTCTCCATCGACCGAGGTGATCGCTGTCCAGGCGGAGGCGGCGCAATCCGCATTTCTGTCCTGGGAGGGTGACACGCTGGTCGAGGCGCCTATGGGCACGGCGGCGGAGGGACTGGCGACCGGGCATTCATACGAACTGCCGATCAGGATCTTGCGCGAGCACATCAAGACCTTCGCCCTGGTGTCGGAAGACGAGATCCGGAGGGCGATAGTCCACTACCTGGAGCACGCCCGGTGTCTCGTGGAGGGCGCCGGAGCGGTGTCGCTTGCGGCGGCGATCAAACTGAAGGATCGACTGGCCGGGAAGCGGGTGGTCGTGGTCGTCAGCGGCGGCAATCTGTCGATGGCGCACCTGCGCGAGGCGCTTGCCAGCAACTGATCTGCAACTCGGCGTGTCGACCGTATCGGGACAGGGCTTGCTCCGCCCGAAGCCACCATCACGCTATCTCATCGCGTGCCCGGCAAACTTTCATGCTGATCCTTCCGTGGAAGGAGAAGTATCTCCCGGCCCTTAATCGGAGAGATTCACGTGGAGAACCTCAACAGACGCGCCGACCACACGCATCGTTCCGAAACAACGCAGGGGCGTATGGCAATGCGCCCGGGGCGTCGGCGACGGGACGGGAGACGTTCGCAGGCGTTCTTCGGATGTGACGGAGCACTCACCGGGAGATCCTTCGCCCCGCTCGCAGGATGACAACTTGAGGTGTGATGCGCTTCCCGGGGTCGTCGCAAACCGAGCGGGGTCAGTCCCTGCCCCTTTAGGTGTCGCCCGTGCGCTCGATATCCTCGTCCAACGCTTTGACTCGCAGGTAATCCTCACGGTACAGCGCGTATGCCCGCTCAAGGTAAAGCTGGGCAAGTCGACCGCCGGCCTCTGACTTGTCCAGGGCGGCGTCGATAAGAAGGTCGATATTCCGGTTCCCGGCGACGTGGATCGCGATGGCACGCATGTGCGCAGTCGCCTCCCCGGCGGTGTCATCGTCTCCGCCCTCAGCGGCGAACCTCAGGCGTCCCGTGAGCTTCGTCAACTCGCCAAGTTGGTCGGCCTCGCTCATCATGGCGTACACCACGTCATCGACCGTATACCGGGATGTTTCACCGGCCCCGGCGGAAACAGGCGCATCGGCCGGCTCTCCAAGTTCGGGGCTGGACGGAGTACCGATCTGATACCGGTCCCCGTACTCGCTGAGAATCTCGCCAATGACGCCCATCATTTGCGCCGCGTCCGAGAGAGACCGGTTCCCCGCGAAGATCAGGTCATCGCCCCGCGCGTCTGCTATCGAGACAAGAAAGTCGTAGCTTTCCACCGGCTCCGGAGCGGGAGGAAAAGCGAATGCCGAGAGGTCGGCCTCGCCGCCCATCGGCAACTGCCCTGCCAGGAAAGGCGGAACGTACTTCTGCAGATCGACGCTAACCGGCAGCAGGATCAGGTAAGTAGCCGCGATCTCATCCGGGTTCGCGGTGTCCCGGAAATACACCAGGGCGTGACCGCGTGGCGCGCTGGCATCTCCACGTTCGAAGGTTAGATCCATCGGCCGACGGCCTCGTGCCTCTCTGATTCTGTGAACATGGCGCCTCGATTCATTGACTGCCCATCACCACGAGCGTCCGGTCTGTATCGTATACCCACAGCGTTTCACTCACGAGTCCCGGGCGACCCCTGCGCGAGCAGGCGACCTCGTCTGTCCGGGCCGAAGACAAAGGACCGGATCCCGGACCATATGGGCCTGTACAGCGCACTCGCAAGACCCTTGCTCTTCCGATTCCAGCCGGAAACGGCGCACCGGTTTGGCGAATATGCACTTCGAGCATCACCGCTCTGGTCTGCGCTGCGGCCGATGCTGTCCACCAGCGACAAAAGGCTTGAAACCACCGTCGCCGGGATCAAGTTCCCGAACCCGGTTGGGGTAGCGGCGGGTCTGGACAAGGACTGTCGCTTCCTGCCGGGACTTCTCGACATCGGGTTCGGATTCGCCACGGGCGGAACCGTCACACGCGACGCACGGCCCGGTAACGCCCGGCCGCGCGTGATCCGCGAACCGGGTCAGCGCGCCCTCCTTAACGCCCTGGGATTCCTCGGCGAAGGACTGGACGCCGCAGAATCCCGGCTGCGAAAGCTTTCAGACGAGCAACGTAAACGGATTATGGTGAGCATCTCCGGGACCGAGGTCGATGACATCGCCGAGTGTCATCGCCGCCTTCAGCCTCTCGTGGCCGCTCTCGAGGTAAACGTATCCAGCCCGAACACCGCCGGGCTGCGAACGTTCCACCAGCCGGACAACCTGGGACGGCTCGTAACAGCACTGGTGGAGCAGCAGGACCGCCCTTTGTGCGTCAAGCTGCCGCCGTGGCGATCGGACGAGGAGCGGAACGAGATGATGCCGATGGCCCGCGCGTCGCTCGAGGCCGGCGCAGACGGGCTGGTAATCGCCAACACGCGTCCAACCGAGGACGACCGGCTAGCCGTCGGACGCGGCGGCCTTTCCGGCGCGCCCCTGTTCGAAGACACGCTCCGAATGGTGGCCGATGCCCGGCAAGAGCTAGGGAGTGAATTTGCCCTGATCGCCTGCGGCGGAATCGGTGCCGCGGATCACGTGTGGCGGCTGCTGGAGGCCGGCGCATCGGCCATCCAGCTCTACACAGCCTTCATCTACGAAGGCCCCGGACTCCCGGGACGCGTTAACCGCGACCTGGTGAAGCGTATGGAATCAGCCGGACTTAATAGCTTGCCGTCGGGCGGCGGGTAGGCGCCGTCCGGTCCCCAGGATCAACGTTGCCGCATGAGTCGACCCTTCGAGAACCTCAGGGTATTTTCACAAACGCGTCAGGCCCTTTCGTGGTTTCTTAAGCGCGTAGCCCCCGCCCCGCTACTCCGCTCGCGTCGCCAGGAGCGCCTCGATCTCTGCCCGCTTACCCATCGACTCCTGTGCTCCTTCGTTGGACACCGCCACCGCTCCGCTGGCCATTGCGAGCCACGCGGCATCCTGGATGCCCTTGCCCTCGTTCAGCCCCACGGCGAGACCGGCGTTGAAGGCGTCTCCTGCGGCTACAGTCGCCACCGGGGTCACGTTGAAGGGCGGGAAGTAACCCTCAAACTCCAGCGACGCCACGTAAGCGCCATCCTCGCCGAGTTTGACCACGGCGACCGGCGTACCCCGCTTTCGCAGTTCCAGCGCGGCTTTCTCGGCGGACATCACATCGCTCACGCTGATGCCGGTCAACGACTCCGCCTCGTGCTGATTCGGCGTGATCACATGCGCCAAACTCAAAAACTCTTCCGGCTGGGCCTCCCGCACCGGGGCCGGATCAAGCACGACCGTCACCCCCGCTCCGCGTGCGGTCCGCATGCACTCAAGCGTTACGTCCATAGAGATCTCTTGCTGAACCAGCAACACCGACACGTCACGCACCATCCCGCTGAAGTCCTCCACCTGTTTCGGCCCGCAGGTCGCGTTCGCCCCGTAAACCGGCAGCACGTAGTTCTCGGCGGTCTCGTCGATGAAGATCAGCGCCACCCCGGACGACTGCGAGGCGTCAACGCGCGTCAATCCGCAGTCGATCCCCTCCGCCTCCATGCTTCCCACAAGTTCCCGGCCGAATGGATCATCGCCGACCTGACCGATCATCACCGCCGTGCCCGGTTCACGGGCGAGTCGCGCTACTCCGACGGCCTGGTTGGCGCCCTTGCCACCGCCACCGGTCGAGAAACTGTTCCCCTCGAACGTTTCTCCCGGGTTCGGCAGGCGTTCTCCCTGGATGAACAGGTCCATGTTCAGACCGCCGACTATGGCGATTTTGCCTCCCGTTCTGGTTTCGAGCGTCATCCAGGCCTCTTTCCCATCTCAACTGTCGTTCCGGTATCGATCCCCCGGGCTAACCCGAGAGCAGATTGCGGTCCAGTAACTCTTCCAGGGCCTGCGCCACGCCGTCCGCGTCCGGCCCCGGGATCAGAGTATCGGCTGATTTCACGGCGGCCGGGTGAGCGTCGCCGACCGCGATACCCAGGCCGGCCCACCCCAGCATTTCGGCATCGCCGACGCCGTCTCCAAAGGCGACGACCTGCTCCGGCGTCGTGCCGAGTCCTTCCAGCACGATTTCCAGCGCCTTCAATTTGCCGGCATCCGGGCTGGCGACCTCACAGAAGTGCGGTAGTGAATGGGTGATAAGCGCGCGATCGCCAAAATGGCGCGTCAGACGCCGAACACGATCTCCGGTCGCTTCGGGTTCATCGACGGCCAGTATCAACGTCGGCCCGCCATCGGAAACATCCCTCAACGAGCCAACAACGCACAACTCTTGCTCCATCCGGCGCGCGTAACCGTCGGCCCACTCGGTCCTCTCTTCCACGTAGATCTGGTGGTCCAACAGCATGCTCAACTGGCCGCTTCCGCCGTTCAACATCCCGAGCGCTTCCCCGGCCAGTGACGCGTCCATGCGCGCGTGCCGCGCCACCTCGCCGGTGGAAGGGTCGGCGGTCACTGCTCCCTGGTAGCAGACGAGCGGCCCGTTGGTTTTGAGCGCCCGTGCAAAGCCGAGCGCCGAACCCAGAATACGTCCGGTAGCGATCAGCACCGTAGCCCCGGCGGCCTGGGTGGCAGCGACGGCTGCGCTCAGTCTCGGAGAAAGTGTCATATCAGGGCCAACGATCGTGCCGTCGATATCCAGGGCGACAACGCGAAAGCCCGGCCCGGCCCGGCCATCTTCCCGGGGTATCGCTTTCCCGCCGCTCAACTGAAGCGAGACCATATATGTACCGTGGTTAACCGCACACGCGCAGATCCCCGGAAATGTGAGCCACTGGTTGGTGAAGTTGATCCCCGCTCGACGTATGAGTCGGAGTAATATCCGGCAGAATCTTACGCCCATACACCTGCCGGTCATCCCAACGGATGGGTAACCGGCGTGTCCCGGATAGCTGCAAACACTACCAGGACAGGAGAAACCGCCTTGAAGATCGCCTCCCACGAAGTGATCGTCGTCGACCTTCCGCTCGAACGCCCGTTCATGGGCCGGACGACGTTTCCGCACATCATTTTGAAACTGCGGACCGACGACGGGATCGAAGGACTGGGCTGGGCCTTCGTCGGCGGCCCGATGGGCCCGGCGCTATCGAAGGCGCTCGACGGCATGGCAGAGATGCTGCACGGGGAAGACCCGATGATGCGCGAGCGCATCGATGCCCTCGTGGACGCCGCCACTTCATCCTCCGGGCCGGGCCTGTCCCATTACGTCCGGGCCGTCTTCAACTTCGCCGCCTGGGACATAACGGGAAAGGCCATGGGGCAACCCGTCTGGAAACTCCTCGGCGGCGCGCACGCCGAATCCGTGACGACTTACGCCAGCGGCTGGCTGTGGCGGGACTATTCGCTGGACGACCTCGACAAGACAGCCGGGGAACTGGTGGAGCGTGGTTTCACCTCCATGAAGTTCCGTTGCGGCGCAGAACCCCGTATGTCTGACGAGGCTGAGCGCGCACGCGTGATGCGTAACGCCGTCGGGGAAGACGTCACGATCATGGTCGATATCAACCAGGGCTGGGACATCCCGCGGGCCATGGAAGGCGCACGCCACCTTGAGGCGCAAAACGTTTACTGGCTCGAAGATCCGATCGACTACCGGGACGTCCGGGGCTACGCACAGCTCGTTAACGCCACCGACATCGCCATCACACACGGCGAGTACAACTATGGCTATGAACCGTTCGGCCCCATAGCAGACCACCGAGCCGCGGACATCTTCATGATCGACGCCCACCATGTCGGCGGGATCGACGCATGGAAGCGCGCCGCAGACATCGCCGCTGGCGCATTCCGTCCGGTGGTCACGCACCTGAGTCCGGAGATCGCCGTCCACCTGGCCGCCGGGATTTCCGGCGTGAAGACCGTAGAGTTCATGCCCTGGTCGTTCGGGCTCTGGGAGGAGCCGATGGATATCAACGCGGAGGGCGAGTTAATCGTGCCCCAGGGAGCGGGACTCGGCGTAGCGTTGAACGAAGATGTGGTGAAAGCTCACCTGATCGACGCCTGATCACCTTCCAACCGAAACAAACACGCTAAATGAACCGGAGAACCGTCCCTTGAAAATCGTCTCGCATGAAATCGCCTGGGTTGATGTCCCGCTCCCGCGTCCCTTTGTCTCCGGAACCGGATTCCGGACGTCGGAGATGCGGCACGTCGTGCTTAAACTCCGGACCGATGATGGTATCGAGGGACTCGGATGGGCGTTCGCCCACTCCCACACGATGCTGCCCGCGCTCGGCGCTGCCATCGACGATGTCGCCACGATGATCCGAGGCATGGATCCGATGATGCGAAACGAGATCCAGAACCGCATCAGCCGCGCCACGCAGTGGACCGGCGGCGGATTCAACGAATGGGTGTCCGCGGTCATCAACTTCGCCCTTTACGACATCGCCGGCAAAGCCCTCAACACGCCGGTTTACAAGATCCTCGGCGGGATGCACACCGAGTCGGTCCCGACCTACGCCAGCCACAAACTCTGGCGTGACTGGTCGCTCGATGACCTCGCGATCGGCGCCGCAGAGGTGAAGGCGGACGGGTTCAAGATGCTGAAGTTCCGGGTGGGCGCTAACGACGCTGCGCTGGACGAACGTGACCGGGCGAAGGCAGTGCGGGAAGCCGTCGGACCCGATTACCCGATCGCCGTGGACATCAACCAGGGCTGGGACGTGGCACGCACGATGGAGGTCGCGCCCTACCTGGAAGAGTTCCGCGTCCACTGGCTTGAGGACCCGATAAACAGGCACGACTTCGTCGGCTACCGGCACCTCGTCGACGCGCTCAACATCGCAATAACGCACGGGGAGAACCTGTGGGATTGGCGGCTGTTCCTGGACGTCGTAAAGCAGGGCGCGGTGGATATCGCCATGATCGACGCCCACCACGTTGGCGGAATCGACGGCTTCATCAAGGCCGCCGCCGTATGTGACGCCGCGTTCCGTCCCGTAGTCACCCACCTGTCTCCGGAGGTCGCGGTACACCTCGGGGCGTCCGTACCCAACTGCACGCTTGTCGAGTACATGGACTGGTCCTTCGGACTGTTCGAGGACACCAGCCAGATAAACGCCGAGGGCCGGATGATCGTCCCGCAGGAACCCGGATTCGGCGTGACCCTTAACGAAGAACTTCTCAAGCGGGGCATCAAGGATTAGCCGGCAACCACCTGGCTTGGCCCGGGCTAAACCCCGAATACTGGACAATAATCACGCCCGGAGAATCCCACATGACAGTGACGCTTGACTGGTTTGGTTGCACGACCTACCGCCTCAACATCGACGGATTGGTCGTGTTCCTGGACACCTTCATGGACCGGCTTTCGAGCGCGCCGGACAACGGCGCCACTTCCGCCGACATCAAGGAGGCCGATTTCGCACTTATCGGTCACAGCCACATGGACCACATCGCCGGCGCTGACGTGATCGCAAAGAACACGGGTGCAAAGGTGATCGGGTCCTTTGAGACGGCTCGCGTCCTCAGGCGGGCCGGTGTGCCGAAAGAGCAGTTGCTTCCTTCTGCCGGTGGCGAGCTTCACCAGCTCAACGATGACGTGACGGTACGGGTCTTCCCGAGTCTTCACTCGTGCATCTGGTCAACCGCAGCGCCATCCGGCGTACTACTCGAAGGCGACATCGGCGTCTCCTACGGCGAGCGCGCCGCACGTCTGACCTCCCAGCGTGACGAAGGCCCATCCCTTCCCGCCGCACTCGCGGCCGAGCAAAAGGAACTCGATGCCCGGAGGATCGGCAGCGGCAACGACGGCGGAGCCCTGGACTACCTGATCGACACGCCGGACGGCACGATCTTCTTCCAGAACAGCATGGGGTTCTGGAGCGGAATACTCGCCGGTATCCGGGCGGATGTAGCGATCATGGGTTGCGCCGGCCGCGGCAACATTGATGGCGAGCCGATTCAGGGCTCGGTCGAGGAGTACGTGGCGATCGTAGCGAACACCGTTGCTCCAAAACAGTTGGTCCTCGGCCATCACGATAACTGGGCCGGTGATCCCGATGCGCCGGACCTGATGAATATCGAGCCGATCCGCGAAGAACTGGAACGATCTGTGCCTTTCGCCGAGATCATCGAGCCGGGCTACCAGGACGGTAGGGAGCTGCTCCCAGCCTCTGAGTAAGCGCGCCCGTAGCCCAGGATCCGGAGACGCCTCTTGCTGACGGAGAAATCACATCGGGTCGGCGATCTGACACTTGAGTACGTCGAGGCGGGTTCCGGCGATCCGCTGGTGCTCCTGCACGGATTCTCCGGCAACTGGCGCTCGTGGTCGCAGGAGATCGGCCTGCTGTCTCACCGCTGGCGGGTAATCGCGCCCGGTTCTCGGGGACACGGCGGCTCCTCGTCCGCTCCCGACGGTCAGTACGGCTACGACGTGCGGGTGGCAGACGCTGCATCCTTCATAGCGGACGTCGCCGACGGGCCGGTTATCCTCGGCGGACACTCGATGGGTGGAGCGACCGCCATGGGAATCGCCGGGCTACACCCCGGGCTGGTGCGTGCCGTGGTCCTTGAAGACCCCCATGTGTCCGCCGGGTACGTCGAATGGGTCGATGAACTCAAGCGCCGCCGCGACCTGTTGAGGAGCAGGCCTACGTTCGCCGAACTGGCCACGGCAATTCAGACCGATAGCCCCGAAACGAACGCAGCCGCAACACGCTTGAGCACCGCCAAACAGACAGCGATGGACCCGGAGGCGTACAACCCGTTCATCGAGGAATCGATGTTCGACGGGTTCGATCCCGACAGCGTACTGTCAGCTATCCGGTGTCCCGTTCTGCTGATGCAGGCCGAATTCAACCTCGGCGGCGTAGTAACCGATGACGCCGCAGCGCGGCTCCAGGACCTCATTCCAGACTGCACCCACGTCAAGTTCCCGGGCACTGGTCACAACATCCACGAAGACGCTCCGATCGAGTTCCGCCGAACGCTTTTCGATTTCCTGGACACTATCTAAGCCAGCTACGAAACTTCCCCCCGTTATCACCGGAGAAGCGAGCACAGCAACGATGTCTGACATAGTCGTCGATCCTGACATCTCACTGCGTCCGTACACACCGGAACATGCAGAGCTGCTTTCCCCCCTGCTGGAAGCCAACCGCGCATACCTGGAACCGTGGGTCCGTCTGCCCGGACTCGTCGCCGATGTTGAATCGTACAGAAACGTCCTCTCGGAACTCCAGGAACGTCAAAGTCGGGGAGAGGTCGGCGGTGGATCAATCGTCTACCGCGGAGAACTCGTCGGTGACGTCAATTTCGATGGCGGGTTCTGGGCGTCAACCGGACACGCCGTGGGTATCTCTTACTGGATCACCGAGAAGTTTCAAGGGCGTGGCATCGTGACACGGGCGTGCGAACGCGTGGTGACTCTCGCGTTTGAGACGCCCGGGATCGCTAAGGTCGAGTTGTCGGCGGCGGCGCACAACAAACGAAGCCGTCGGATCATCGAGCGTCTCGGATTCCGTCTCGATGGAGTCCTCCGCAGCGAGTTGAAACGCCGGGATGATCTCCACGACCTCGCGGTGTACTCAATGCTCCGCCCTGAATGGCTCGCGCGGTAACCACCCCGCCGCGGCGATATCAGGCGGGCACACACCTGCCACACCCCGCAGGACCGATACAGCTCATTCGTCCTCAGCGTCGCCTTCGCTATCGTCGCCCGGGACCTTCCACTTCGTCACGGCGATCCGGTGGTCGGGATCGGCGAGGTATCTGGCGAGATTGTCTGGGCGATACGCCATTTCGGGCGCTTTGAATTTGGCGTCGATGCCCGGGTGCACCGCCTCGGTCCCCCCGGAAGCATCGCCGAGTATGCGGTGGTACCCCCTCGTGAACTTGAAAAGACCCTTCTTCGAATCATGTGGCCCGCTCAAATGGTCAACGTGAATGATGCTTTCGACGTACTCTTCGTCGAACGCCAGCCCACAGCCCTCGGCTTTCTCTTTCATCCAGTCGAAGGCCATGTCCGATAGCCCGGCCCGGTAATACCCGCCGCCCACGTCCGAGTGCGCGCCGGCAAACCAGACCTGCTCGACCACCTGGCCTTCCTTCTTTTTCGCCATCCAGAGACTTGGCTTAAACGACCCTCGCTTTTCGTCGATCGCCAGTGCGTGAAACCCGTTCTTAACGCCCCTGCTCAATTCCACGTCGTGAAAGCCATGTTTGCGCCGCGTGAGCCAGCGGAGCCCGCCGAGTGGAATGCCGAGGGCGCCGACCGTGTCCCAGACGCCGACGAAATGGATGTCGATTTCGCGTGCGTGCCGGTTCCGAAAGGCCCGCGCCTCGCTCGACTCTGGCCCGGCGTCTTTTCGCCGGTAAAGCGCGAAAGCATTTTGAAACTCATCGACTTGCGTCTTGTGCAGCAGCCCAACATTCCGAATAAGGCCGGCCAGACTGCGCGCGGTGTACGCGCCCCGGCTGAACCCGAACAGGAACACGTCGTCGCCGGGCTCGTAGTTGTGAATCAGAAAACGGTAGGCATCTTCGATGTTCTTCACGAGCCCCATGCCCAGCGCCCCCCCGGTGTAGCGATCGAGCCAGGGACCGGTGCCGACTCCCAGGTCGTAAAAAACGATCTGCGAAGTGCCGTCGGATGACACCGGCGTGATCGAACGAGCCAGCTTGACGACGTTGGTGGGGTTGCTTCTATCCGGCGTGTTCCAGGTGCCGTCGCAGCAAATGACGATTCTTCGTGTCATCGCAAATCCTCCCTGCAATAAATGCATGCTCCGTGAACACGACGGCGCACGTCAAACGGCAAGTCAGGCGATCTCCCGGTACCTGGCACCCGTCTTAACGCCAAATCCTCACGCCGAAACCCCGGCCCGATAGCTTGCTTTCGCTCGAAATACGCCCCATCCTGCGCATCGTCGATGCAGACCGCACTCTGACAACCCGGGACGCGACAGGCAGAAAGCAGGAACCTTCCATGAAGATCACGGACGTCAAAACATGGGCCGTCGCCAACCCTCCGCCCCATTTCGGCGGTCCCTTCTGGGTCTTCGTCAAGCTGACCACCGACAACGGAATCGTCGGATATGGCGAGGCGTACGGCGTGCCATTCGCGCCCACCAAAGTCTGCGGCCTGATCGAAGACGTCGCTGAGCGCTACCTCGTCGGGAACAGCCCGTTCGAGATCGAGCGCATGTGGCGTTCCATCTACGGCAGCGGCTTCAACCAGCATCCGGAGTTCACGGTCGGCGGAATCCTGAGCGCGCTTGAGATCGCCTCGTGGGACATCGTCGGCAAGGCGTTGGATCAGCCCGTCTATAACCTGCTCGGCGGCAAGTTCAACGAGCGGCTCCGGTCCTACACGTACCTGTACCCGGATACTTCTGATCCCGACCACATGGCGGTCACCAACATCCACGGCGATCCCGATGTCGCGCCAAAACGTGCCGAGCATTACATGAAGATGGGATTCACCGCAGTCGGATACGACCCCGTGATGCCGATGGGCGACCCGAGACAACTTTCGCTCGAACAGCTCAGCAACGCAGAACTCGTCACGAAGAACCTGCGCGAAGTCGTGGGCGATAAGGTTGATCTGCTGGTCAAGACGCACGGCCAGATGGTTACATCAAGCGCGATCCGGCTCGCCAAACGGCTGGAGAAGTACGACCCGCTCTGGTTCGAGGAGCCGGTCCCGCCGGAGAACCGGGACGAAATGGCGCGCGTCGCCCGCATGACGACGATCCCGGTCGCAACCGGTGAGCGACTTGTCACCAAGTACGACTTCTGGGACCTGCTCAGCAAGCAGGGCGCAGCCATCCTGCAACCGGCGCTCGCCCGCGTCGGCGGGATCATGGAGGCGAAAAAGATCGCCGGCATGGCGGAAGCCAGCTACGTCCAGATGGCCCCGCACCTGTACACGGGACCGATCGAGGCAGCGGCGAACATCCAGGTCGCCACATGCAGCCCCAACTTCTTGATACAGGAAAGCATTCAGAACTTCACTGGCTTTTTCGCCGATGTGCTGAAAAAGCCGATCCAGTGGGAAGAGGGATACATCATCCCGCCGACCGACCCCGGCATCGGCTACGAGCTGGACGAGGCGGTCGTCGAAGCGAACCTGTACACGGGCGACGGCGTGTTCCCGCCGATGGGGCCGAGGGAGTAAAGGACCGCAAAAAGACCTCGACTTTGTTCGGGATGACATTTCAACGGCTACTGACGCCGCTGACGCTGAGATTTGCGGCGTAACGCTCTCCGTCATCCCGAGCAAAACCGAGGGACCTGCACCGCGCGGGTTGCTGTACATGAAAGGCTGTTCGGGTCCCAAACCCGCTCGCACGGACGGCTGTCGTCCCGGTTTCCTGTTTGGGCAGGAGATCACCCGTCTGGTAAAGGTCCCTCGTCCTTCCGGGCCCTGAAGGATCGGGATGACGTATCTGGTGATCCCGGGGCGAAAGGGTGCGCCCCCTGGCCCTAGTCCCCGCCCGGGCTCTCCGCCATCCGCCGGAGATCGGCGCTGTTCATGGCCCGTAACCGGCTGTCGATCCGCATCGAATCGGCGCGCCGCAGAATCGGGAATCTCAGCGTTGCCGCGAGCATCACCGTCACTCCCATGAGCCCGGTGATCATGACCGCAGTTTGCGGGTCGAGCATACCGGCCATGATTCCGACGTTGATCTGTCCTACCGGTCCCGCGCCTATAAACACCGCCACGGCGCCCATCACTCGTCCGCGCATCTCTGGCGACGCAGCGGACGCCATGATCGTGCTCTGCATCGTGCCGAACGCAGACATGCCGAACCCTCCAGCAAACACGATCCCGAAGCTGACCCAGTACCAGGAAGACTGCGAAAACAGCAGTATCCCGACCAGGAACAGTAACGAGCCATACAAATAGATGCGCGTGTAATGCCGCGGCAGAGCGAACAAAGCGATCAGTGTCGCTCCGAGCACCGAACCGAGACCTTCCACCGAATTCAGAAGCCCGATCAGCACGTCTCCTGCCCCGAGCGTCTCACGGGCGATGATCGGCTGCTGGCTCATGTACGGGAAGGCGAACACGTTCATGAGCAGGGTCACGACCAGCGTCCCGACCATAAGGCGGCTGGCTCGTATGTACCGGACACCCTCCGCCAGGTCCGTGAACACTCCTGCGCCGGCGCCGGTCGCGGCCGGACGCTCGTATCGAAGCGTGGTGGCCACCAGTGCCGCCAGCAGGAACAGGACAACACCAGTCACGTAAGCGCCTTCCGGCCCGACCGTCGCCATGAATACGCCGCCGGCGAACGGGCCAATGATCCTGCTCAGCGCGTTCGTCGCGGAGTCCAGGCTCATCGCCCGGCCAAGCCGCTCGGGATGCACGAGTTCGCCGATCAGCGTCCGTCTCACCGGAAACTCTGAAGCCCACACGATCCCGGACAGGAAGGTCGCAACGGCCAGTTGCCAGTACACAAGCACGTCCGCGATCAGCAGCACCGCCATGCTGGCCGCTATCACCGCCTGGGTGAAAAGACCGAGCACGAGGAAGTATTTCCGGTTGACGCGATCGGCGACGATTCCGAGGCCGATTCCAAAGAGCATTGGCGCCATGCGGAAGAAAAAGGTCAACGACACCAGGAACGGCGAGCCGGTCATGTTCAATGCGACCAGCGCCAGGACAAGTGTGTCCAGCCAGCGCATCGTTCCGCCGAACGCGCCTATCGCCCACAACCGCCTGAATTCCGGATTCTTGAAGATCGGCGTCGGCGGTCTGGACACCCGGGTCCGCACCGGTCCGAAGTCGGACGAAGTTCGAGGTGAATCTGCGCCGGTGGAGGCTATGACAGCGCCCCCGTTGCGGACACTGGTCGGATCAAGCCGGGCTCGCTTCTGCTGCGTTATCGCCTTCCCATATGCCGCGTCGTTCGTTTCGAGCCGCGTTCTCGGCGGCCAGCAACATCGAGTTGTGACGGCCATTGGACTGATCGGGCTGGTACCTGGCCAGGCCGCTGGCGAGCAGGGCGGCGTTGATCATGATGTTGTCCACGTACACGTATCGGAGCAAGCGCCCTTCTTCGTCCCGATCATCTCCATCGCGTTCCAGGGTCACGATCTGGCCGTCCACCCAGCTTCTGTTAGTGATCTGAGAGGTCAGGTAGAAAGACTCACCCTGCACCCCGACCGAGACACCGATGTAACGCACCGTCTCGGTCTCGCCGGCGACCGTCACCACGATCGTGTTGCCATCCAGCACCTGCAGAACCTCCGCCGATAGGAAGGCGCTCTCGGGAACACCGTCGCCCCGCGAAAAAGCCAGCGGGCCGACGAGCGATAGCAGTAGTCCCAGCGCAGCGAGCACCAGCAAGACGGCCCCGGCACTCCGGAGCCACCGACCGCCCTCCCCTCCATTGCCGTCGTCGAACGCGTCCCGCTCCGAACGCGCTATGTCGTCAGCAGATGGTCCCGGGTACTCGAATTCGGGCTCGGGTTCGTATTCGCCGGAGTTCCTAACATCATCGGGCGCGAGTATCTCGACGAACTCGGAATCGGGTTCTTCGTGGTCGTGATCGTCGGGTCCGTCGTGTCGGTAAACCATGCTTGAACGCGGGATGCAGCCCTCAACCAGGCGCGTCCGCTACAACACATTCTGGCTGTGATCGCTCGCATATGAAAGGCGCACGCGCTCCGTGTGTAGATCAAGCTGGATACCGCAACAGGAATCTCGCAGACGTGATCGGGGCGAGAACAGGCTCACCCGCAGGCATCGCCAGCAGCGGCAAAACAACCTCCAAACCCGGCCATCCCAAACGTAACGCGTTGACTGCCCGGGGCGCCGGACGTAACATTTAAGGCTAGATCCACGCTGTGATGGCGTTCGCCTCGCTTACCGAGAGCGCTAACGCAGCCGGTGAATCAGCGGACTTTGAGGAAAGTTGCTGCTGTCACTCCCGGCAAGGATCGCCCGGGCCCGGTGACAGTTGCACACACAACGCACCGGAGGGATTACCGGGTGGCATACGCCTCTGCTCTACATTGCCGGGAATGCGGCAACGAGTACCCGATCGCACCTATCCACGTATGTGAATGGTGTTTCGGGCCTCTCGAAATCACGTACGACTACGACGCAATCGCCGGCGCTATCAGCCGCGAGAAAATCAAAGACGGCCCGCTCACGATGTGGAGGTACGCAGACCTCCTTCCCGTGAGCAGCGACAACGCCGTCGACATCGGCACAGGCATGACGCCGCTGCTCAGGGCAGACAATCTGGGCCGTGAGCTTGGCATCGACGAACTCTGGATCAAGAACGACGCCGTCAACCCGACCTACTCGTTCAAGGACCGCGTCGTCTCCATCGCCGCGACCAAAGCCCTTGAGTTTGGCTTCGACACACTGGCCTGCGCCTCCACCGGAAACCTGGCCGGCGCTGTCGCAGCGCACGGCGCGAAAGCCAACATGCGCACGCTCGTTTTCATTCCGAGCGACCTCGAAGTCGGCAAGGTGATCGGCGCAGCGATATACGGGCCGACCGTAGTCGCGGTGGACGGCAACTATGACGATGTGAACAGGCTGTGCAGCGAGCTGGCCGACGCCAACGAAAGCTGGGCCTTCGTCAACATCAACATGCGACCCTACTACTCCGAGGGCTCAAAAACCCTCGGGTACGAGGTGGTCGAGCAGCTCGGCTGGAAGGCCCCGGATCACGCCGTGGTGCCGATCGCATCCGGTTCCCTGTTCACCAAGATCTGGAAGGGCATGAACGAGTTCGCAAAACTCGGGCTGATCGACGACGTACGCACCAAGATGCACGGAGCACAGGCGGACGGCTGTTCACCGGTTGCGCAGGCATTCGCAGACGACCAGCTTCACGTGAGGCCCGTAGTTCCTGACACGGTTGCGAAGTCGCTGGCCATCGGCAACCCGGCCGACGCTTACTACACGCTCAAGATCACGCAGGAGGCCGAGGGCTCGACCGTCGGCTCCACTCCGGATCCCGAGATCATCGAGGGCATCAAGTTGCTCGCGCAGACCGAGGGCATCTTTACGGAGACGGCCGGCGGGGTCGTGATCTCTAACCTGAAGAAACTTGCCGAGGCGGGTCGTTTCCAGAAGGGCGAGTCCGTGGTGGCGTTCATCACCGGTAACGGCCTCAAGACCATCGAGGCGGTTCAGCATGAGGCCAACCCGGTCAACATCAAGGCGACCGTATCGTCCTTCGAGGAGGCGGTCCCTGTTGATTCGAAAGGGGATCAACAGGTTGGCAGCAAGGCCACATCGTCTTAGCATTTCCACTCGGATTGATCCGACGGCGCTTTGCCGCCGGATCACCCGACAGGGGAGTTGAAGGCACGTGGCCATCCGAAGAGTCCGATTAACTTTCGAGGGCGATCAGATTACGGAACCGGTGATCTACCAGCTCGGCAGGGATTTTGAAATTGTCACCAACATCCGCCGGGCCGAGGTCCACGCGGATGTCGGATGGGTGATCCTGGAGCTGGACGGAGCGGAGGCGGAGATAGACATGGCGCTGGCCTGGGCGTCCGGAAAAGGCGTGCGGGTCGATCCCATAGCGGGGGACGTGATCGAAGGCTAAAGCCCGGAAGCGGCTCTTAACGGTTAATATCTGTCGGGCATCACCGGCATCAAATAATTCACGAGTCCGGCAACCCGACGATGGCCGGCTCAAGACCTCAACGCACTCGACCACCGGTCCGGGATGAGATCCGGGACACGGAACCGATAACAGACCCAGACACGAACCCAGACACAAACAGGGAAAATTGATATGGCAGTAATGGTCCGAATTCCGACTCCCCTCCGCCGGTTGACCGGCAACGCCGATCGCGTCGAGGTCGAGGCCGACACGCTACAGGCGGTAGTCGACGCCCTGGACGATACCCACGCCGGGATCAAGGCCCGCATCTGCGGCGAAGACGGCGAGATCCGGCACTTCGTGAACGTCTACGTGAACGGTGAAGATGTGCGCTACCTGGACGGCCTGGCTACCCCGACGAAGAGCGGCGACGAGATCAGCATCGTCCCCGCAGTAGCCGGCGGACGTTAAACACCAACCGGTCGCTTATCGCAAATGAAACAGGGGCGTCCCGTAGGACGCCCCTGTTTTCGTATGTGGCCGCTGACGTCGCCCGGGTTCAAGAGTGAGCAGGTAAAATCCCTCCGGATCGAGATATTCCTCGACACTGTCGGCGGATCGAGGCCGTAGCCTCACCGGGAGGACGACATGACCCCGAGGGAACGACGAGAAAGGGCGAGTCGCAACGCCCGACGAGGCCCGATTTACGAAGGCATCGGATTTGGCGTGATCGTCCTGGTAGCCGCGCTCATCGCCGGTCCGACCGGCATCCTGTTCATGCTCGTCGCCGGCGCGGTGCTACTCGTTACGGGGCTGGTGGCCGGCATCGCTCTGGGACCTGCAAAGAAGCCGGGTGGCCGGGGCGACCTTCCCCCGACGTAAGACCTGGACCGCGACGCTGTTCATACCTCAACGCTCCGGGGACACGCACAGCATCCTGAGGCTCCACGCGAGTGTCCTGAGGCTCTCGAAGGACCGCCTCTCGCGGCCCACTCTCGAATGCAGAGCGGCGTTGCGCCTTCGCTGCTTCATGTAAATAGGGTCGCGCGGTAAAGGTCCCTCGGCTACACTCGGGATGACGTCAGGGCTTACGCCTACCTAACGCAGCCGTCCGCCTATTCGGCGTCCGATCTTGTACGGGAAGATGAAGAACCCGAAAAATCGGCGGACCAGGTAGCCGAAGACCTCGGTGAATTCCCGGGACATCGTCCCGGCCGGCGGCAGGGCGCCGCCTTCGCCGCCAGAGAACGCCACCACTTTGGTGGTATCGGTCCTCGTTGCGGGATCAGTTCCGGCTCTGCGCTCCGTGTCACGGATGTATTCGCTGTCGTCCGTCGGTCTCGTCGACATAGCGGACCTCCCATGGGCAGCCAGTGTTCCTGCGCCCTACCCTACCAGCGATGCGATCGCAGAGCGAACCAGTTCGTCCGGCACGTCGCGTCGAGTCGACGACTGGCCCGATCCCTCAAGCACGACCCACCTGATCGCTCCGCCGGCCGATTTCTTGTCGGACTTGGTCGCTTCAAACACGGCGTCCACGTCCATCCCGGGGGCGGAGGTCGGAAGGTTGTATCGCTCAAGCACTGCGCGTTGACGATCGATCAACTCGTCCGATATCAGCCCGAGTTCACGGCAAATCTGGGCCGCGCCCATCATCCCGACGCTCACAGCCTCGCCATGCAGGAACTGCCCGTACTCGCTCACCGCTTCAAGGGCGTGACCGATCGTGTGTCCGTAGTTCAACAACACGCGCGTATCGCCCGTCTCAAACTCGTCTGCTGAGACCACCTCCGCCTTGATCGCCACGCTGCGCCGGATCACTTCAACCGAAAGCTCGTCTTCCAGGCCGATCAGGCGATCCGACTCCGTCTCAAACGTATTGAGCAGGTCCGCATCGAGGATCAGCCCGTGCTTGATCGCCTCTGCCCACCCCGCCGCCATCTCCCGGTCCGGCAGCGTTTTCAGCGTGTCGATATCGGCCAACACCAGCTTCGGCTGATGAAACGCGCCGACAAGGTTCTTGCCCTCGGGCAGGTTCACCGCCACCTTGCCCCCGAGCGATGCGTCCACCATCGACGCCAGCGTTGTCGGCACCTGGATGAAGGGCACTCCGCGCCGGTAGGTCGCAGCGGCAAATCCGGCTGCGTCCCCCATCACGCCGCCGCCGAGCGCCAGCACCACGTCCTGCCGTTCGGCCCGCAGCCGAGCCAGCCAGCCGTAAATATCTCGAATCTTGTCCAGGTTTTTCGTGGTTTCCCCGGATTGGAGGACAAGGACATGCGTTTCGAAACCGGCAGACTCCATCGACTCCTGCACCGGGCGGACACACGATCGGAAAACGGCCTCGTCTGCGATCAGAAACGCTTTCCCGTGCAGACCGGCGTTACGCGCCTCATCGCCGAGATGCTCGATAAGCCCGCGTCCCACCAGCGCCCGGTAATCACCCTGTGATGTGCGGACCACCGCTGCGATGTTTGATTCCGGTGCACCGGTCACTATTCCGCCTCCGAATTGTCGGTTCTCGAACGAATCAGAGCCACGATCTCCGCGGCAACATCGGGCGGCTCGCGCCCCTCCGTGTCGATCGCCACGTCCGCAGCCGACGCATAGGCATCTTCGCGCTCGTCAAGGAGTTGCCGAACGCGCTCGATAGCGGTCTCTTCGGCCTCCGAGCCGGCAAGCATCGGTCGTACCGCTGCCTGACGGCCAGATCGTCTATTCCGGCGCGAGCTTGGCCGGTTGATCCGACCGTGGATCGTCTCCGCCGATGCCATCAGCCGAATAGTGAGGCCCGACGCCGCCATCACTTCACGGTTTCGCACATCCACGGGGACTCCCCCGCCGGTGGAAACCACCCTCCGTCCCGGTTCGCCCGATATCTCGCGCAATACTTCACGCTCGATGCGCCGGAACGCATCTTCGCCGTCATCTTCAAATATCTCTGATATCTGTTTGCCCGCCCGTCTCACTATGAGCCGGTCCATATCGACGAAGGCCGCGCCCAGGGATTGAGCAGCCAGTCGCCCGCTGTGAGACTTTCCCGTGGCGGAAAAGCCGATCAAGTAGATCTTGTCCCTGGCGTTGGCCGGGGCTCCGTCCCCAATCGGGCCAGGGGAATCGGAGGAATCGGGGGAATCAGGCGATGCCAACTCAATCCGCCTGCCCACTCGGCTGGCCAAACTCCTGGTGACTTGCGACGTACCCGTCCAGGTTGCGACGCGATTCGCTAATGTGGTCGCCCCCGAACTTCTCCAGGGCGGCCAGCGCGAGCACCTGCGCCATCATCGCTTCACCGATCACGCACGCCGGTGGCACCTGGCATACATCGCTACGGTGGTACGGCGCTTCGATCACCTCGCCGGTATTGATGTCCACGGACGGAAGCGGCTCCGTCATCGTGGCGATCGGCTTGATGGCGACCTGTACGACGATAGGACTTCCGTTCGACATGCCGCCCTCTATGCCGCCCGCCTCGTTACTGGTCTGTCGGAAGCGTCGCGGATCGTCCGGCGCCGGCACGACCACGTCCTGCACCTCACGGCCGGGTCGTTGCGTGTTGGCGAAGCCACGACCGATTTCCACGCCCTTGACTGCGTTAATGCTCATCATCGCCTGAGCCAGCATGCCGTCCAGTTTCCGGTCCCACTGTATGTGACTGCCAAGCCCTACCGGCACGCCTTCAGCCACTACCTGGAACACGCCGCCTATCGTCGTCCTGTCGGCCTTTGATGCGTCGATAGCAGCCCTGAAGGCATCGGCCGTCTCCTGGTCGTCCGTCCGAACGTCGCACTCCTCGACGGCGTCCCAGTCGATCTCGGTCGTTGCTGTATCGGGAGCGCTGATCGTGCCGACGCTCACGGCCCGGCTGTGTATCACGATCCCGAGTTCCTCAAGAAAGGCGCGTGCAACCGCGCCTGCGGCGACCCGCGCCGCCGTCTCACGCGCCGAAGCCCGTTCAAGCACGTTCCGCATGTCATGCGCCATGTACTTGAGCGCGCCCGGGAAGTCCGCATGGCCGGGGACGACACGCGTGTTCTCTTTGCGATCGACCGCCGGCCCGACAGGCCCGACGTCCATCGCGCCCTGCCAGTTGGCGAAGTCCTTGTTCTCGATTGTCATCCCTATCGGAGACCCGAGCGTTTCACCGTGCCGCACGCCGCTCCGGATCGCGGCGAAGTCGGTCTCGATCTTCATCCGACCGCCGCGGCCGTAACCCCGCTGGCGTCGCGCGAGTTGTTTCGCGATGTACTCCTCGGTGAGCGGAACGCCCGCCGGAACACCCTCGACGATGATGGTCAACCCGGGGCCATGCGACTCACCGGATGTAAGAAATCGGAACATTTGTCACCAGATGGTTCTCTGGGCCAGTTTCATGGAGATTTGCTGCGCCAGCCCGCCACGCGCAACACGTCCGGGAACGCCGGACTATTCTATTGCAGCCGCCAGGCATATCCCTTCGTCGATCTCTGGGTCGAAGGTGGATGTGTTTCCCCGGCATGTACCATCTGGTGGATCCACGCGAGGTCACCCTCCGGCAGGCGTGCTCCAGGGGTCATCACGGCCCGAACCGGATTAACATGGCGTCCGTTTCCACGCATGTCCCCGCCCCGAGTCGCAATCTGAATTACACTCGGCGCCGATAAACGATCCCCGTGCCAGAAGGTCCCAGGAACGTCCCGGAGCGCAACAGGAGGAATCGATGGCCCTGTCCAGGCTGCTCGTGGCGAATCGTGGTGAGATCGCTATACGCATCATGCGGGCCGCAGCCGATCTCGGAATATCGACCGTCGCGGTCTACCCGCAGGACGATTCCGAGTCGCTGCACGCTTACAAGGCCGGTGAGACGGTGGTCCTCCCGGGCAACGGGGCGCGTGCCTACCTTGACATAGAGCAGGTCGTGGAGGCTGCCAGACAGGCCGGGGCCGACGCCGTTCACCCGGGATACGGATTCCTGGCCGAGAACGCCAACTTCGCCCGCGCGCTGGAGGAGGCCGGGATCACGTTCGTCGGACCGACAGCAGAGACGCTGGAAATGTTTGGCGACAAGATCCGTGCGCGTGATCTCGCGGCGGAGAACCACGTCCCGGTACTGCCGGGAACAAACAAACCTGTTTCCGTTGACGACGCGCGCGCATTTTTTGAATCGCTGACCCCTGGACAGGCGATGATCCTCAAGGCCGTTGGCGGCGGCGGCGGCAGGGGCACACGGGCCGTCATCTCGACGGACAACCTCGCAGAGACGTTTGATCAATGTTCGGGTGAGGCGCTCGTCTCTTTCGGTAACGGTGATCTCTACGTGGAGCAGTTCATCCCGCGCGCACGGCACATCGAGGTACAGGTGCTGGGCGACGGCAGCGGCGACGTGGTTCATATGTGGGAACGCGAGTGCAGCATCCAGCGTCGATTCCAGAAAATCGTCGAGATCGCACCTGCGCCCGGTCTTCCGGGGGGACTTCGCACGCGGATCATCGAAGCCGCAACCCGGCTCGCATCGGCGGTCAATTACCGCAGCCTGGGGACGTTCGAGTTCCTGGTGGACGCTGACCGGTGGAGCGACGATGCGCCCTTCTATTTCATGGAGGTCAACGCCAGGCTCCAGGTCGAGCACACCGTGACGGAAGCGGTAACGGGCATCGACCTCGTGGAGTCGCAGCTTAAGATCGCTGAACCCCGGCGCATCGCCGATCTTGGGCTCGAACAGGCGTCTATCCCGGATCCACGCGGGTTCGCCATCCAGACTCGCGTCAACATGGAAACGATCGCCCCGGACGGACAGACATTGCCCTCGGGCGGGACGCTGACATCATTTGATCCCCCGTCAGGTCCGGGTATCAGGACCGACACGTACGGTTACACGGGCTACACATCCAATCCGTCGTACGACTCCCTCATCGCCAAATTGATCACACACTCCACTTCACCGGATTTCTCCGACGCTGTGCGAAAGACGTACCGCGCGCTGTCAGAGTTTCGGATCGAAGGCGTGCCCACCAACCTGGGGTTTTTGCAGACTCTTTTGCAGCACGACGACTTCATCGGGTTGAACTTCCACACCCGGTTTATCGAGGAGAAAGCCGCCGAGCTGGCCTCTCCTAACGGCACAGCGCACCCGCGGCTGTATGCCGAGCCGACGATGGCGGTCGCGAGCGCAGCGGATCTGGGTGGATACGCCGGAGCGCAGATAGACACGTCAGATCCGCTCGCGCTCTTCAACCACGACCGCGATATCAAGTCCGCACAAGCGCCCCTCGCGCAGACAGACGATAGCGGGCCTGATCTGACCGGGCCCGACGGTTCGGTCGGCTTTCCCGCACCGATCCAGGGCACGATCGTCTCGATCCACGTGTCAGAGGGTGACGAGGTGAAACGCGGCGATCAGCTGGTCGTCATCGAGTCCATGAAACTGTTCCATGAGATCAAGGCGGAGCAGTCCGGGGTGATCCGCAGGGTCACCATGGCCGAGGGCGATACGGTCCGCCAGGGCTACCCGCTGGTGTTTGTGGAGCTGTCTGGTGACGCGAGCGATGAGGGGGACAGCAGGGACGCGATAGACCCGGATTACATCCGTCCCGACCTGGAACTGCTGTACGAGCGCAAGGCGTACACGCTGGACGAGAACCGCCCGGACGCGGTCGAACGACGTCGACGCTTCGGGTACCGGACCGCACGCGAGAACATCGAAGACCTGGTCGATGACGGGACCTTTGTCGAGTTTGGCACCATCGTAGTAGCCGCCCAGCGAGCGCGCCGGACAGAGGAATGGCTCCGTGAGAAAACCCCGGCCGACGGCATGGTGCTGGGACTGGCCCACGTCAACGGCCACCTGTTTCCGGAGACGCGGTCGCGGGTGATAGCGATGTCCTACGACTACACCGTCTTCGCCGGTACACAGGGCACCCGCAACCATTACAAGCAGGACCGCATATTTGACCTTGCGCAGCGGCACCAGATACCCGTCATCGCGTTTATGGAAGGCGGAGGCGGACGGCCGGGCGACACGGATGGCAAGGGCGGCGTCGCCATGGACACCAAGACCTTCACGGACTGGGCGAAGCTCAGTGGACTGGTGCCACTGGTCGGCATCACCAACGGGCGCTGTTTTGCCGGCAACACCGTGCTGCTCGCCTGTTGCGACGTGATTATCGCTACCGAGGGCTCCACCGTTGGCATGGGCGGCCCGGCTATGATCGAGGGCGGCGGCGTCGGCATCTACACGCCGGAAGAGGTCGGGCCGATGTCGTTCCAGGTTCCGAACGGCGTCATCGACATCCTCGTCAAGGACGAGGCCGAGGCCGTCACAACGGCCCAGAAGTACGTGTCGTATTTCCAGGGTCCCGTGGACGACTGGGAGGCCAACGACCAGCGCCGCCTGAGGCACGTCGTCCCGGAAGACCGGGTGATCTCTTACGACATGCGCGAGGCCATCGAGATCATCGCCGACAGGGACTCCGTGCTCGAGATCCGAAAAGCGTTCGGTATTGGCATCATCACGGCCTTCATCCGTGTCGAAGGCAAGCCGATGGGGCTCATCGCCAACAATCCGCATCACCTCGGCGGCGCCGTGGACAGCGATGCGGCCGACAAAGGAGCTAGATTCCTCCAGCTATGTGACGCCTTCGACCTGCCCGTCGTAAGCCTCATGGACTGCCCCGGCATCATGGTCGGTCCGGAGGTAGAGCGAACTGCGCTCGTTCGCCACGCGGCCCGCCTGTTCAACACCGGGGCCAACATGTCCGTCCCGATGTTCGGACTCATCCTCCGCAAGGCTTACGGCCTCGGTGTGCAGGCCATGTGCGGCGGAAGTTCGATGTTCCCGACCTTCATGGCGGCATGGCCCACGGCGGAATTCGCCGGCATGAACATAGAGGGCATGGTCAAGCTCGGCTACCGCCAGGAGCTGGCCGATATCGAGGATGCGGAAGAGCGGATCAAGTTCTACGACGATATGGTCGCCGAACGCTACGAAAAGGCCAAGGCGATCTACGCCGGGACCTTCTTCGGCATCGACGACGTGATCGACCCGGCGGAGTCACGCCGCTGGATCGTCGCCGGGATGGCGGCGCAACCGCCCGTGGAGCCGCGCAAGGGCAAGAAGAAGGCCTACATCGACACCTGGTAAGGCCTGGGCCCTATCAGGCGGCTGTTCTGGGTCCGGAGGGCGTTTCAGGTCATCCCGAGCGTAGTCGAGGGATCTTCACCGAAACGCCGACCGAGGATCAACGCGTTGTCACCTCAACGCGACCCACTTCCGGCCTCCTCCCTCCCAGGGAGGAGGCTATCTATCGCCCCCTCCTAATGTAGGGAAGGTTCGGGGGTGGTTAGTCCCGACAAACAGTCCTAGAACGTCCGGTCAGGCTCCTCGCCGATGATGCGTTCCGCCTCCAGGTGGTTTAGCTGCTCGTCGCTCACGTCCAGCAATCCCGCCAACACCTCTCGGGAGTGCTCGCCAAGCGTCGGCGCCGGAGAGTCGATCTTGAACGGCCCATCGCCCGTCCGGTACGGCGTGATCGGGTGGGGAATCAAGCCCGCGTACTCCCGTTCCATCCACTGCCAGTAACCGCGCTCCTCGAACGCGGGATGGGTCAGGAGGTCTGGCGATCCGAGAACGGGAGCCGCCGGGATTCCGAGGTTCTGTAACTGTTCAGATATCGCATCGCGTTCACGTGTCCCCGTCCATGCGGCGATCTTTTCGTCGATCAGGTCATGCTGCGCCCAGCGCGCGGCCAGCGTGGCAAACCGGGCACTCTTGAGATCCTCGTCGCCGGTCAGCTTCGTAAATCGTGACCACGCCTCGTCGCTGTCGATCGTCAGCGTGAGCCACATTTCGTCGCCCGCGCAGGGGTAGACGCCCCGGGGGGCGAGGCCCGGGTCACGGCTTCCGTAGCGAGCCGGAGTCTTGTCCAACAGCACCTGCGAGGCGACGCCGTGAAGCGCCAGCGATGTACTGGCCTCAACATGGGATATGTCCAGGTGCTGTCCTTTTCCAGTACGTTGGGCGTGCAGGATGGCGATCAGCACGCCGGCCAGCCCATGTAACCCCGCCACCGGATCTCCCAGAGCCACATGCGTCATGGAGGGCGGATCTTCCGGCCGACCCTGGAGGTGCGGCAATCCGGACGCCTGTTCCACGGTCGAGCCGTACGCCCGGAAAAAATGCCACGGCCCGCCTGCGCCAAAAGGCGGCATGGACAGCATCACCAGTTGAGGGTTTGCTTTTCGGAGCACCGGCTCGTCCAGCTCAAGCTTGGGCAGCACTCCGGCGGAGTAGTTCTGTATAACCACGTCGGAGATCGAAACCAGTTCCTTCAGGAGTTCCTTACCGCGGGGATCGACGAGATTCAGCGTCACGCCCCGCTTGTTGCGATTCATGATGTTAAAGTTCGGGGCCTTCTCGTACAGGCGTTGGGCGACCCGCTCCGGAGACACGTCCCAGTCCCGCCACCAATCGAAATATTGCCGCGACTCCACCTTGATGACCTCGGCCCCCGCATCGCCGAGGTTTCGCGCGCAGAGTGGACCAGCCCAACCCATTGAGAGGTCTATCACCCTCAGACCTCGCAGCAGGTCTGGCCGCAGCGTCGGCTCTCGCACCGGGTTGGGTTTTGCCGATCGGGCCGACACTCCCTTGCTCATGGTGGGATGAGAACTGGCGGACCCTATCGGCCGATGCTCGCCAAGCTTTGCGACGTGTCCGTCTTTGCGCGCAGGCGTGTTGTGCAATCTGAACGGCTGGCCGGGGACTTCCAATTTCCGGCCTCCCGGAAGCGTGACCTCCCTGAAGGCGTCCACGGCGCGCAATTGGGCGCTGCTGAACAGGTCCTCCATCGTTGGAACCAGGGCCAGCGGCACGCGCAGCCTCTGGCCTTCATAGAACCAGTACTCGGCTGATTTCTTTTTCAGCGCGGGAACGAGAACGTCATCGATCCGTTGTGCGCCCATGATGCGATTCGCGGCGACATCAAACTCCGGAATTGCCGAGAGTTCTTCCACGTCAACCAGCGTGCAAAAGGCGTGCCACTGCGCCGGTGTCAATGCCGTTACGCCGAGCCAGCCCTCACTTGTCTCGTATATAGACGCCGGGTATGTCGGATAGAAGCGGTTGATCCCCAGGCGGTTCGGCCGGTCAGGAAGCGTGCCGGGCGGGTTCATCGCTATGCCGGCGCCCGTCGATTCTTTGAACGCCATCGCCGTTTCGAAGAGCGACAGGTCGATATGGGCGGCTTCGGTTCGACCTCCGAGCACGCTGGAAATGAGGTGGACCGCCGTAGCGGAGAACCCGTTCACCCCTCCCAGGATCTGGACCGGGTATCCGCTCATGAGGAGCGGCGGGCCTTCCGTCGGGCCGAAGTTGATTACCTGGCTGATCATCGATAAGACGCTCTGGTCGTTGCCGGGCTTTCCCGCCATCGGGCCGGTCTGGCCCCACCACGTGAGCGAGGTCAGGATCACGTTGGGAGCGACAGCCTTGAGCGCCTCGAACCCGATTCCAAGCTCGTCCAACGTTCCCGGTTTCTCCGATTCGAGCACCACGTCAGCAGTCTTGACCCACTCAAGTAGCTCGGCGTGCCGGACCGGATCGCTGATATCGAGCGCCAGCGACTCCTTGTTCGGGCTGAGAAGAGCGTGGAGCCCGCTGTTGTCGGGAGCTTCCAGTGCCGGATCGAACGGTGCCAGCGCCCGGGTCGAATGTCCGTCAGTCGGGTTTTCGACGTTGATGACACGAGCGCCAAAGTCCGAAAAGACCCTCGCACACGATGCGGTCGCTATGGAGCCCGAGAGGTCGAGGACGGTGTATTCAGACAGTGGAAAAGTCATATTGTTCGTCGGAAAGCGTTGCCGTCTACGTAGTGAGCGGTGGATCGAGCGCAGCCTATACGAACTCTGACCCTTTCTGGCAGCCAATCTGGCGCGTCACATCCGCCGATTGCGCAATCCCTTCTCCCGTCGCGCCCGTCAAACGACCGGAGAACTGGCGGCTCAATGCCACGGTCACAGGATCGTCTCCCGACAGAGCAGATGCCATACGCCATCTGGTTCGTAGCGCCTCTTGTCACCCTGCTGTGTCAGACCGATTTTGGCGTTTCCGCCGGTGTCACGGCATTCGGTCTCGCGCGACGGACATACAGACCTCACATTAGTGATCCGGAACGTCATGCGCCGTTCACGATTCCCGGCCTAGCTTCATGGTGGCGTTCCGCGCTCTGCGGGTGCGCTGTGACCACCTGGTCGAGCAATGCGTGCCCAACGCTAACTGGAGAAATCGAATTGCTGCGTCTCGGGCTCCAGAAACGGATCATGCTGTACGTGGCGATCGGGCTCGTCGGGATGTTCGCCGCCGTGTACTGGCTTGGTACGCGAACGATCGAGACGGCGACCGAAGCGGCGTTTGAAGAGCGACTCGCCATCGCAGAGACGGTAGCCGGCGCTCTAAGCAACGAGTTCGATCACGCCATCCAAGACGCTGTTGAAGAGACGGAATCACTGAACGGCGACGTATCTCTGGCGGATGCCACCGAAGCAGTGCAAGCCGCTTATGAACACCTGTCCGAGACCGATAATTTTTCGTTCTTTGATATCGCTGGCGTGTACATCTCGAGCTATTCAGGCGTGACGGCATTTGCCGGTCCAGAACAGGCAACGAGCCGTGCCGAACGCCTTCTACCGGAGGTCATCACGGTTGCGGCGGGCGGCAATTCCGGACTGCGGATTTTCTGGGATGACGCCAGTGACCGGGGCGGTCTGGCCACACTATCGATGCCCCTCGTTTCCCTTGACGGGGCGCGCTGGGGCCGGGTCGAGGTAGATACCGTGGCGGTGTCTTCGAGCGGTCCATTCGTTCCGTATGGACACCTGACGCTTTCTTCCGGTCCCGATGATCCCCGCCCGGACCTCCCGAGCGTTGCCGAATACCGGCTTGAGGTGATCTCCCCAACCGGCAGGACGCTTCTCACCGCGGGCTCCGACGCACCGCTCGGCGAGAAGAGCCTGCACTTCGAGGCGTTGTCCGAGATGCTCTCCCGTAACACGGGTGGAGTGATGGTTCATCGAAATCCGGGCGGAGGGCTGCGAGACCATGTGATGGCCGCCGTGCCAGTACCTCGTTCCGATCTACTGCTGGTCCTTCTTCAGGACAAAGACGTTGCGCTGGCGCTGGCCACCGATTTCCGGACGAAGCTGACGCTCTATGCAGGGATTGGGATGATGGCGGCGCTGCTGGTCGCATGGTTCACGACCCGTCACGTTGTGCGCTCCGCAGAAGAGTTAACGGTGGCCGCAAAGCGCATGGCGGCCGGGGACCTCGAATCGCCGATACGCACCCACGCCCAGGACGAGATCGGGGAGTTATCAGAGAGTATCGAGTCGATGCGGCAACAGCTCTCCAGCGCCAGCGCTGAAAGGGAGACCGCCCGGCGGGAGCTTGAGGTGCGTGTAGTGGAACGAACGCGCCAGCTCCGCGAGGCTTTGCGACAGGCAATCTCGGGCCAGGAGGGGGAGAGGCAACGACTGGCGCGCGATCTGCACGACGAAGTGGCGCAGGAGCTGATCATCCTGGCGCGCGGGATCGACGGCGTCCGTCTCCGGGCATCGGATCAAAACGAGGAAGATCTGGCCGAACTGGAGCATATGGAGGAGCTGGCTCGATCGACACTGGACACCGTCCGTCGATTTTCCCGGAACCTTCGTCCATCCGTGCTGGATGACCTGGGACTGGTCCCGGCGCTCCGCTGGATCGGCGCCGATACCAGCGATCGGACAGGGGTGGATGTAAAGGTCACGGAAGACGAAGATGTGCCGGACCTGGACCCTGACACGGCACTCGCATTATTCCGGATCGCACAGGAATCCGTGCACAATATCGAACGGCACGCCGAGGCGACGAGCATAAGTATTATCGTCGGCGGCGGAGACGGCCGGGCCACGCTTGCGGTAACGGACAACGGCCGGGGATTTGACGTTTCCGGACGGCGTGACGAACTTGAACGCGGCGGTCATCTCGGAATCCTGGGGATGACGGAACGCGCTGAACTCGTCGGCGGCAGGCTGGTCATCACCAGCCATGCGGGACAGGGGACGACCGTGAAGGCGACGGTGCCACCTGCGCCGGTCTCCGGTGGTGATCCCGTTGCGGTGGATCTGTCTTCAGTCGTCCGAGATATCGACAACCCCGCGTCGGACGGCGGCCACGACGGCCTCGGTGCGTGAACTCACCCTCAACTTTGCGAATATATTCCGCATGTGCGTCTGAACCGTCCGAGGACTCAGACCCAGTTTGTCCCCGATCAGCGCGTTCGTGAATCCATGTGCCGCCTGGGTTAATACCTCGGTCTCTCGTTCGCTGAGGTATTCGACATCGAGTGACTCACCCGGAGCAGAGGCTGGCTGGCCTGAAATGCGCGCCATGAGTTTCCTCATCACCGTGGGGTGCAATACAGGCTCTCCAGCGTGGACGGCGCGCACCGCTCGCACGACCTCCTCCGCCGGTACGTCCTTCAAGAGGTAACCGGCGGCGCCGGCGTCAACGAACGCGAACACGTACTCATCGTCTTCGTACGCGGTGAGCACGAGCACATTGATGTCCGGCCAGCGTTTCTTGATCTCCCGGGTTGCCTCGATGCCGTTCATCTCGGGCATCCCGATATCCATGATCGCCACGTCAGGGTGCTCCCGGCCAGCGATCTCTATCGCTTCTACTCCGGTCGCGGCTTCTCCAACAACTTCGAAATCGATTTCGCGCTCCAGGAGATTACGCGTGCCCTCTCGGACTACTGCGTGATCCTCAGCCAGCACGATTCGGATTGTCGACATTTCCTGCGTCACCTCGCCGGGATTGTAGCCGCCAGTTCCACATAAGGCGCATTACTTTCCGATTGCAAGCGCCATTCCAGCGATCGCACTACGCATTTCGCGGTACGCCGTTCTGCCCCCTCACACTGCGCAGGCGCGCCGGTTGGCGGAAGACGGCCCTCCGGGAGGGTCATAGCTTGTTTATAACGCATGTTTTTTGGAGATCGTGCGCGCCATCAATGAGGAGCATCTCAAGGTCTCAAGATGGATAGGGAAGAGAACCTGAAAAAGTGGCATGTAAGCCGCCGGCGGTTCCTTCAAATGGCCGGCGCCCTCGGTGCGACCGCTATGGCCGGCGTCGCCCTGCCATCCGCGCTACGCGACGGGTCCGGCGTGTCTGTAGCCGGCGAAGACCAGCTGGGCCCCGGGGAAGCCGCGGCACAACGTCGATTGCGCAAGTGGATGATGATCATCGACTTGCGAGCGTGCGACGGTTGCCAGTCTCAGGATTCCCCTCCGAAGTGCTCCGAGGCCTGCATAGCAGGCCACTTTGTGCCGGAGCCGATGCAGTGGATCGAAGTGTACGAGCACGAATTGAGCTCCGAGGCCGAGCTCCGTCCTGACGAACAGCCTGACCTGCCCATCAACGGCACTCGTTTTATGCCCACCCCCTGCATGCAGTGCCAGAACCCTCCATGCGTAAACGTCTGTCCCGTGGGAGCGACGTGGTCTACGCCTGAGGGACCGGTGTTGATCGATCAGGACCGGTGCATCGGCTGCCGCATGTGCATGGCCGCCTGTCCCTACGAACGCCGCTTCTTCACATGGGGCGAGCCGCCGATTCCACCCGAGTCCCTCTTCGTGGAGCGCAGCCCGGAGCACCAGGTGCCTCTCAAAAAGGGCGTCGTCGCCAAATGCGACTTCTGCCCGGAAATGGCGCGTTCCGGACGACTCCCCTTCTGCGCCCAGGCCTGTCCCCAGAACGCCATTTACTACGGCGATCTTGAGGAAGACATAGCCACCAACGGGGACCAGGTCGTCAAGGTGAGTGATTTCCTGGCGGAAAACTCCGCCTTCCGTCACAAGGACGAGCTGGGAACTCGGCCACGGGTCTACTACGTCCCCGGCCACGGCGAGCTTGCAGGTCGTAAGCCGACCGATCACGGTCTCCAGGAAGTCAGCTGGGATTACCAGAGCATCAGGAAAGGATCCAAATCGTGGAAGCGCTCGGGCACGTAAGCGCCAGCGAAGCGCGACTCCAAGAGCGGGTAGAAGCCCCTCTGCTGGGCACCAGCCGTGCGTTCTGGATCTGGGTTGCGGTTCTCCTGGTGGCGATCGCCTGGGGAGGTGTCGCCTACTTCTTGCAGGCGCGTGACGGCCTGTACGTGACCGGGATGCGCGACCGGATCATGTGGGGCCTCTACATCGCGCTGTTCGTCTTCTTCATCGGGGCGAGCATGGCCGGGACCTTCGTATCGGCGCTTCTCAGGCTGACCCGGGCCACCTGGCGCGCACCGATAATCCGCGGCGCGGAAATCATGACCGTGGCGGCGTTGATAACGGCCTCACTGTTCGTGCTTTTCGACATCGGCCGCCCGGACAGGCTGCACCACTTCCTGCTTTATGGCCGCTGGGAATCACCACTGATCTGGGACGTCTACGGCCTCGCCACCTACATGGCGGGCAGCATGCTCTACCTGTACCTGGCGATGATCCCGGACCTGGCGTTCGTGAGCGATCGGCTCGGGGACGGTTTCGGGACCATCAAACGCGGCTACTACCGCCTGCTCTCCATCGCGTGGGCCGATAGCGACGAGCAGCGGGCGACTCTGCATCGCGCCATCGTGGTGATGACGATCGCGATGGTTCCGGTGGCCGTCATGATGCACACGGTCACGTCATGGATATTTGGCATGACGCTGCGCGAGCCGTGGAACAGCGCCATGTTCGGCATCTTCTTTGTGGCCGGAGCCATCTATTCCGGCATCGGGCTGATCGTGATCCTCATGGCGGTGATGCGGCGCGCGTACCGCCTTGAAGAGTTCATCACGGACCGTCACTTCCTCTACCTCGGCTACATGCTCGCCGCTTTCGCCGTGATCATGGTGTTCTTCAACGTCAGCGAATTCGTGACCCTCGGTTACAAGCTCTCGGCGGACGCCACGTTCAACCTGAACCAGATGGTCAGCGGCGACCTTGCCCCGGTGTTCTGGACATACGTGTGGGCGGGACTGGCGCTGCCCATCCTCGTCATCCTCATCCCGTACACCCGTAACCTGAAGGGCATCCTCGTTGCCGCGATCGCGGCCAACGTAGGAATGTTCCTGGAGCGCTACTTCATCGTCGTTGGCGGGCTTCGTGTTCCTCTCAACCCGTATGAACCGGCGACTTACACGCCCTCGTGGGTTGAATGGTCCCTGATGGCCGGCGGCGTCGCCATCTTCCTGTTGCTGGTGACGGTGCTCTTGAAACTCCTGCCGGTCGTCGCGCTCTGGGAGATGCACGAAGAGGCGTTCGCGAGCGGGCCCGCCACGAGCCCCGGGGGATATGCCGATCCCTCCGAAACGTTCGCGGGCGTTGCCGATCCTGGGATCGTCGCGGGGGCGAGGTCATGACTCGTCCGGGATCCGGGTTCCTCATCGGTATGGTGGTCGCGTCAGGCCTGCTCTGGTCGGGGTTGATGACCGCCGCCGCAGATCAGCCAGAGCCGCAGGTGGTTCTCGGTTTTCAGCCGGAGGTTGAAGCCGGGGGAACGATCGCCATATCCGCGTACCTTGTGGATCCGGCGGGCAACCCCGTCGTCGGCGAAGAAATCGCCTTCGCAATCGCATCATCTTTCCTGAACGTCGATGGACAGATGGAGATCGGCAGCGCGACCACTGATCTGGATGGACTCGCCCTGCTGCCGTATGCGCCGCGGATCGAAGGCGATCGCGTAATACGGGCGCAATTCACCGGCAACGATGTGTTCGCGTCCGCCGAGGCAAGCGAAACGCTGCTCGTAACGCCGGGTCTCCGGCTGCATGAAGAGTTCAGCCCTCTGAGGACCCCCGGCGCCAACATCTGGATGGCCGCGGGCGTGCTGATCGTCGTGTGGGGTGTCTTCCTGTTCATCTGCGCACTGATCTGGCGGATCGCTTTTCTTGGCGTTAATGGGGGAGTCGGTGAGGGAGTCAGCAGTGGCACGCCTCACGTCGTGACCGGGGCCGAGGCGTCCGATGACTGAGAAACGCAAATTCGGACGGTCTGCATTCGTAACGCCTGTCGCCCTCTCCGGCGGGATCGCCGCGGTGGCACTGGTACTCATCTTCCAGATCACACTTCGGCCGTGGGCGGGCGCAGACAGTGGTACCGACACGCACCTGAACATGAGCGACCCGATGTCCGACTACACCAGGAGTGAGCTGGCGGTCGTCGGCGCTCCGGAGATCGCCCCGATCGGCTGGGTACGGTCCGGGGACGGACAAGAGTCCGATGATACGGGCCTGACCGGCTACGTCGCGTACGGCTGTGCAAGCTGTCACGGCCTGGCAGGCGAAGGCACAGCATCCGGGCCGCCGGTTGTCGGCAGTAGCCTTCGCCGGACCGGCACCCTGTCCCGTAAAGGCCCGGGGGGAATGCCCGTATATGACGACGTGCATCTCGTTGACGCAGACCTGGACGCCATCGCCGCGTACATAACGGGCCTCCCGGAGATCCCGGAGGTGGCTGATCCAGTACCCCAACCCGCAGCGACTCCGTTCCCGACCGCGACGCCCCTGCCGACGGCCACGCCGGTCCCAACTCCAACTCCTCAGCCAACACCCACTCCCCTGCCGCCGGACGCGCCCACACCCACGCCCGGACCCACGTCTACGCCCGCGCCCGCGCCCACACCAGAGCCCACTCCCGATCCGGGCCTTGTCGCCGCAGCACGTCAGCTTTACATCGACGTCGGCTGCGACCTCTGCCACGGGGTTGGAGCCGAAGGTGGGGACGACGGACCGGCTATCGAGGACGCGACGGCGAAGGAGATAGAGGACAGCGTCCGAGACCCGCAGCGCGATCCCGACTCCATCTACCCGAAAGGCATGACGGAATACCTGCTGACCGACCTGTCCGAGGCCGAACTGATCGACATCATTTTCTACCTGAGGAACCTCCCCGGAGAGTAAGCATGAGGCGAGTAGTCAGAGAGAAATCAGCTTCCGGACGGACATGGTTGTTCGCCGTCGGTTCCACGTCGGCGCTGATCCTTTTCTTCGCATGGGCATGCACCGGAGAGATCGGGGCCGACGGTTCAGCCGGACCGATCGGGCCAGCCGGACGACCGGGGCTTACGGGCGATGCCGGCCCACAGGGGGAGTCTGGTCAGCAGGGCGAGACGGGGGCCGACGGGCTTCCTGGCATAGCCGGACCACCCGGGGCGACGGGAGCAGATGGGATGGACGGGATCCCGGGGGCGCAGGGTCCGGCCGGTGACGCGCCTTCGGACGACATGCTCGTGGCACTCATAACCGCCGCTCTGGCCGAGTTCGATTTCGCCGGCGGGCCTGTATCCGGCGATTCGGTCCTGGGCGGAAAACTGTTCGACAACTGGCCGAAGGTCACCGGCGTGACACCGGACGGCGAGCACGGACTGTGGTCCCTGCAATCCACAAACACCCGGACCGGTGAAGCGACATGGCGCTGCAAAGAGTGCCACGGATGGGACTACAAAGGCGCCGGGGGCGCGTACTCAACCGGGTCTCACTTCACGGGTTTCCTTGGTCTGCTGAAAGCGGGCCGCCTGCTCTCGCAAAGCCAGATCGTCGAGGTGTTGCACGGCGGTCTTGACGCCCGACATGACTTCACCGAGCTACTGACCGATGAACAGATCACCTCGCTGGCCGCGTTTGTAAAGACGGAGATCATCAACGAGGCCGAGGTCATCGATTACGACACTCTCACGCCGAGAAACGACTGGGACTTTGACGCAGGGAGATTGCTGTACGCCCGGACCTGCAGCGCCTGTCACGGAGTCGACGGCAAAACGGTCAACCTGGGCTCCCAGGACAGTCCTGTCTACATCGGCGGACTGGCCAGCGACAACCCGTGGGAATTCCTCCACAAGGTCCGCTTCGGGCAACCGGGCACACCGTCTATGCCGGCCGTTGAGGAACGCGGTTGGACTATCGAAGACGCGATCGCGCTGCTCGGCTACTCACAGTCGCTTTCGAGTGAATAACTCATGTCTCTTCTACGACATATACATCTTGTAACTCCCGGACCGATTCCGGGGTCGAGGGAAGTTCGATCGTGCACGGGCACCGCCCGGCACGAGCAACTGCGCGCCGGCGAACCGGCGCGGAACGGCTGCCGCGGAAATGCCTCCAAGAAAGGAGTGGGTGGTCGATGACCAGAAAGATTTGGCTTGCAGTCGCAGGAGCGGCTGTACTAGCAGTGATTGGCGTTGCCTGTGCGGGCGATGATGGGGCGGATGGGGTGCCGGGCGCAACCGGTCCCGCAGGCGCACAGGGCGACACGGGGCCGGCAGGCGCCAAGGGTGATACCGGAGACGCAGGAGCGAAAGGCGATACCGGGGCGACGGGCGCACAGGGTGAAACCGGCGCCGCAGGAGCCACGGGCGCGGCCGGAGCCACCGGCGCAACGGGCGAGGCCGGAGCCGACGGGGCAACCGGAGCGGCCGGGGCAGACGGCCTCGACTGGCCGGGGCTTATCCCGGCTGCGTACAACGACGCAGACCCGATCGCCGGCGGCGCGGCTTATGCAAAGTGGTGGAAAACTGACGGAGGTGGGACCGGCATACAGCCAACCGGACCGGCGGCGGATTTCATGCGTTGCAAGTCGTGCCACGCATGGGACGGCAACGGAAATCGCTCGTCTTACGCCAACCGCACCGGACAGAGCAGCGGCAAAGCCACGCGTCCAGACGTGTCCTCCGTGGACCTGCGCGCGGCTGCGCTGAGCGAGACCCCGAGCGAGTTGTTTGACCTGATCATGCGCCCGGCCGGACGCCCGTTGCTCCAGGAAAGCAACGCGCACCCGAACTACAGCGCAGAAGGAGGACTAACGGACGACCAGGCATGGAACATAGTCAAGTTCATGAAGGAAGGGTGGATGGAGCCGACCGCGCTCTATGACCTCACCGTCACCGGCGAGCAGATGTCGTGGGACTACTCCACTACTCCGCGTACGCTAATCACCCCAACGCTGACCTACTCGAATGTGGGCGCAAAGGGTGACGCCGTCAACGGCGCAGCCGTGTACACGCAGGCTTGTTTCGAGTGCCACGGCGTGGATGGGACCGAAATCGACATCGGAGGCCGATCGCTGGGCCAGTTCATTCGGGAGAAGCCGCACGAGGCCTGGTTCAAGGCCAAGTTCGGCGAACCCGGAAAGATGGACCCGGCGATGGTTACCGTGCTGAGTGACATGCAAGACCTGTATGCAGCACTCGCAGACGTAACCAACTTCCCGGACCCGTAGGCGGGAGATCCGGGCAGCCTTGAGTGCCCGGAACGCCTGTGTCCGCCCCGCCGTGATCTTTCACGGCGGGGCGGCACGCACGCTCAAGAGTCGACTGCCGGACCGCGCGTCAAAAACACTCGTGCCGGTCCGAGCTCGGGATCGCCAGATAACTGGAAATGTTGAGAACTACAGGAGCGGGCAGATGATCGCTTCAATGAGAACCGCGGCCAGAGAGCCTGTTCACGCGATCGGGCGAAACGGCGAACCTCCAATCGATCGCGGATTCGAGCACGAGGTTCTCATAATGGCGGGGATCAGTCATCAAACTGCCAGCGGAACGTCTCTTGAGACGGTGGCGGTGGCGGGGGACGAACACGGCTCGGTTCTCCGGCGGTTACGACAACGGTTCGGAAACGGTGTGCTCCTGTCGACGTGCAACAGGACGGAACTTTACGCGACAACGCGCGAGCCGGAATCCGCGATTCCCGAGCTGCGAGAAATCCTGCACGCGCTCGGGTGTCGGGGCGAAGGGGTTTCGGATCCCGATATTGACCAACAGATCTACGTGTTTCGCGGGATCGAGGCGGTGAACCATCTCTTCTCGGTCGCGTCCGGCCTGGACTCGGTGATCCTCGGCGAAACTCAAATCGCCCATCAGGTCGCCCGAGCTATCGAAATGGCGGTCGAAAATGACACCGCCTCCCAGGCCGCTATTGATATATTTGACCGGGCGATTCGGACCACGCGAAGGGTCAGGGGCGAAACGACGCTGAATCGAGGCAGAGCGACAACAGACTCGATAGCGGTCGACCTCCTGGCCGAACATCGAAACGGATTTGACGGCGCGAGCGCGCTGGTTGTCGGGGCCGGAGAGATGGGAAGATCGGTCGCTCACAGGCTTCGGCGGGCAGGCGTGAGCGAACTCAAAATTGTGTCGAGGACGTATTCTCGTGCCAGGACACTGGCAACCGAAACGGAATCCATCGCGATTCCGTTCGACCGGCTCACTGACGGTCTAAACAGCTCGGACGTATGGGTGACATGCACATCATCCGCCGGAGCGCTGATCGATGCGGCAGCCATAAGACAGGCCGCTGATCACATGCAGGACCGCCGCATCGTCGTCGCCGATCTCGCGCTGCCGGCGGACCTCGACAAAGATGCTGCTTCCGAGGATGTGATTGATTACATCGACCTCCAGGATATCGGGCGGGCCGGAGCGCGGAGACGTCACGCCTTACGCGCTCAAGCGAACAAGGCTCGAGAGATCGTCGACTCCGAAATAGCGAAAGCCATCATGAACGCGGAAGCCCGGCATTCGTTACCCACGGTAAAGGCCCTGGGCAAGAAGGCCGAAGCCATCAGGCAAAGCGAGGTCCGGAAGGCGATCCGCATGTTGGGCTGGAGCAGCGGATCAAACGCGGAGTCCGTGGTTGAAGCGATGTCGCAGTCGATCGTGAAGAAACTGATTGCTCGTCCTATTTCGTCCGCGCGAGAAGACGAAAACAGCGCGAACACCGTGTCAAAAGTTTTCGGGATGGATGGGATCTAACGTGGACGGGATCACCCGAGGGATTCACTGGATGGGATCTGTCGGATCTTGATGCCGGGTTGCCCGAGGCGCCAGGTAAAGGAAGATCATCGGTCCGTAGCGCGCTTGTGATGTACCTCCTCGGGAGGTCGCGACAGGTACCCGCAGAATCAGACACCGTTTTGCCGGCGCACACGGCGGGGGCGGACTTTCGACTGTAGGCGGGGACCAAGTGTCACCGGCGAAGCCAGGCTGAAATAGCGCATGCGGAAGCGCCCGATCCGGGATTTGCCCCCGGTCCCCACGATTGCACCGGGAAGTCCACGGCGTTCAGCGCTATCAGCACGAATTCCTCACGCGTTCCTCATACGCTCAATGTCACACTTGTCACATGACGAATCGAACAGGCATCGAGTGGCTGAGCCTGAACACGGCCTCTTCGACGCCCCTTCACCGGCAGATCGATGAAGGGGTCAAGATCGCCATCGCCATGAACCGGCTTCGCGCTGGCGACAGGCTGCCGACCGTTCGCGGGCTGGCCGACCATATGGGAATCCACCCCAACACCGTGTCCCGCGCCTACTCCGGCCTCGTGAGAGACGGCGTGCTGGTCGCACAACCCGGCAGGGGTACGTTCGTTCCATCGGAGGTCGATGACCTCGGCGCAGAGCGGCAGGTGCGACTTGACTCCATCATCACCAGGAGCCTGGTTCGTGCCCTGAGCCTCGGCTTCCCGCTGGAACAGATCGAGGCGAGTTTCACGAGGGAAGTAGCCGGGTTCCGGGAAGACATCGAGGATCCGGTGAAACGAGGCATCCGATCGTAAGCGATCGAACGTCGACGGCATGCTTTGCATATGGTCCGATGCTGCGGGGTGTGACGATCAGGCGCTGGCTGGCATTTATCGCCCTGGTCGCCCTCGCCGGTGGGGTTGTCGGGTGCGGAAATACACGGGATACGAACGTGATCCTCGCGACGACCACGAGCACCTTCGACACCGGTCTGCTCGATGTACTGATTCCCGAATTCGAAAAGGAAAGTGGATATAACGTGAAACCGATCGCCGTCGGGACCGGCAAGGCCCTCGCCATGGGCGAGCGCGGCGAAGCAGATGTCCTGCTGGTCCACGCGCCCGCGGCCGAGGCCGAGTTACTGGCAAGCGGCGCCGCATTAGACCGGAAACCGGTCATGCACAACTTTTTTGTGCTAGTCGGTCCTCAGGCCGATCCCGCCCGGGTTATGGCCACCTCTTCTGTGGGGAATGCCATGGCGTCCATCGAAAGGGCGGGCTCCGATTTCATGTCGAGGGGAGACGATTCAGGCACCCACAAGATGGAGATGAGCCTGTGGGATCTTGCCGGGGTAGCGCCCGGTGGACACTGGTACCAGGAGACGGGCCAGGGGATGGGCGCAACGCTTCAGATAGCGTCCCAGAAATCAGCGTACACGCTCTCCGACCGCGCCACGTACATCGCGCTGAGCAACGTCCTTGACCTGGGAATCGTTTCCGGGTCAGACGGCGACCTGCTGAACACCTATTCCGTTCTTCAGTTGAACGGCGATCGATTCTCCGGTCTGAACGTTGACGGCGGAAGAGCGTTCGCTGAGTTCCTGCTGTCCATGGAAACCCAGGCGACGATCCGTGACTTTGGTATCGACAGTTACGGCGAACCGTTATTCATCCCCGGGCCCGCTAGCGGGCCGGGTGAGCCGGCCAGTTAAATGGAGTTGATCTGGGACGGCATCGTAGAGGCGGTCAGGCTCATCTTTGGCGGCGACAAAGAGGTCGCCGAAATAGTGTTCCTCACGCTTCGCGTGTCTGGGGCAGCCACCGTCCTCGCCACGCTCATCGGAGTACCGATCGGCGCCGCGCTGGGCGTCTGGCAATTCAGGGGCCGGGGCGTCTTGATCAGCATCGTCAACACCGGGATGGGGGCGCCGCCGGTCGTCGTGGGACTCGTCGTGATGATCATGCTCTGGCGCACGGGCATCCTGGGCGGGCTGAACATCCTCTACACACCGTGGGCGATGGTGTTCGCCCAGGCCCTGATCGCTCTGCCAATAGTCATCGGCTTTTCGATGGCGGCGATCGCAGGGATCGACCCCGCGTTCCGGCAGCAGATGCTGGCGCTTGGAGCGTCGAGATCACAGGCGCTATACCTGATGGTCCTCGAAGCGAGGCTCGCGATCCTGGCCGCTGTGATGGCCGGATTTGGCGCCGTCATATCGGAAGTTGGCGCCGTGATGATGGTGGGCGGCAACATCAAGGGCGAGACCAGGGTCCTGACCACGGCCACGGTGCTCGAATCCAACCGCGGCGAGTTCGGTACGGCCATCGCGCTCGGCGCCATACTCCTGACGCTCGCGTTCCTGGTCATAGCCACGTTAACCATCCTCCAACAGAGGGCCAGGATCAGATGACCGAGTCGCACGCGATCGAACTCATTGACGTCAGAGTCTGGAAGAACCGGCGGCTGATTCTCGACGTGCCGTCGCTGAAACTACCCACTCACGAGACGTTTTCGGTGATAGGGCCGAACGGCGCCGGGAAGACAACGCTGCTACGTATCATTTCGTTGCTTGACCGCCCGGGGGAAGGGCAGGTTCTTCACGCCGGGCAGAGAATCAGCTCGGGCCGCGAAACTCTCCGGCGGCGACGTCGCCTGGCCATGGTGATGCAGCAGCCTGCTCTTCGTAATTCGAGCGTCTGGGAGAACGTATTGACCGGGCATCGATTCCGGCACACTCCGAAGGACATCGCATCCCGCAAGGTAGGAGAGTGGCTTGAGCGGCTGGGGATCAGCCACCTCTCAGATCGAAATGCCCGGCGGCTCTCGGGCGGAGAGGCACAGCGCGTAAACATGGCGCGGGGGCTCGTACTTGAGCCAGATCTTTTGTTGTTGGACGAGCCGTTCAACGGACTCGATCAGCCAACGAGACTGGCGCTGATGGACGACCTGTGGCGAATATTGCAAGAGATTCGCACATCCACGGTCCTCGTTACTCATGACCGGGGAGAGGCACAGGCGCTGAGCAGCTCGGTAGCGGTCATGCTCGACGGGAAGGTAGAGCAGATCGGAGACCCGGACCAGGTGTTTACCGCGCCCCGCACCGAGGAGATAGCGAGCTTCGTCGGTGTCGAAAACGTGCTCGCCGCAAAGGTGATCGAATCGAACAACGGGTTGACCACGGCGAGCGTCGGAGAGGGCCTCGTCTCGCTGGCCGGCGAGTACCCCACCGGCGAAGATCTAGTGCTCGGAATCAGCCCGGAGGCGGTGGTGATAGAGGATCCCTCCGATCTCGGCGCGACAACCAGCGTCCGCAATCGCATTCCCGGGAGCGTGAGCCGTTTGTTTGAGATGGGAGCGCAGGCCCGCGTAGTGGTTGAATGTGGGTTCCCACTCGTCAGCCTGGTACCGGGCAGCTCGGTAGTCGATCTGAGGCTGTCGCCGGGCGCTCAAGTCGTGGCGTCGTTCAAGGCCAGCGCCGTGCACGTCATACGGAGTGGGCGATAACCTCATCCAGATGCATTTAGCGAAACCATCAATCCAATAATCGCCCCGGACATGCCCCTTTCACCCCGTTATCTGTCGGTCGATTGCCCGTCGAACAGAGGAGAAGATCGATGACCGCCCATACTCATCATGATGATCATGTCCACGCTGATGAGGACGACATGATCAGCATCGAGGAGGCCCTTGAGAGGGTGTTGTCCTACACCTCTGTTCTTCCCGGCGAGAGCCGCCCTTTACTTGAATCGCTGGGGGGCGTTCTCGCAGAAGACATCATCGCCGGGTTCGATATTCCGCCCTTGCCCAATTCGGGCATGGACGGGTATGCGGTACATGCCGATGACGTGGCTGGCGCCACCGAAGCGACGCCGATCGAGTTGCCGGTTCTTGGTGAAGTCGCGGCTGGCGCGGTCCCCTCAGCCCCTCTGGCGCCGGGTGGCGCGATCCGGATCATGACCGGCGCGCCCGTCCCCGCCGGGTCTGGAGCAGTCGTGCCGTTCGAGGATACGGATGAGATGGAACGGCGGTCGGCGGGAGACGATCTCAAAAAGATAAATGTGCGCAGGGCGCCCAGGCCCGGAGCGAATATCAGGCTCGCGGGTGAAGACATCGGCGCCGGGTCAAAGGTCCTGAGCCGGGGCATGACCCTGCGTCCGTGTGACATCGGGCTGGCGGCGTCACTGGGGCTCACGCACCTGCCCCTTATCAGAAAGCCGGTCGTGGCGATCATCTCGACGGGCGACGAGATCATGGAACCCGGGGAGGAACGCAGGCCCGGGGCAATCTACAACTCCAACGCGTACACGATCGCCAGCTTCGTCGCTCGCCACGGGGGCACGCCGCGTATCATCGGTACGGCACGCGACACGGAGGCATCCCTGAATGAAATGCTGGATCGCGCGATGGAAGCCGATCTCGTGCTGACGTCGGCCGGCGTATCGCGCGGCGACTACGACGTGGTCAAGGACGTGCTGGCGTCACGCGGACACATCGTAAACAGGTCGGTCCGTATCAAGCCGGCGCGGCCGCTGGCGTTCGGGGCGCTGAAAACGGCCGATGGCCGGGATATTCCGCACATCGGCCTGCCCGGCAACCCTGTCGCCGTCGTGGTGGCGTTCGAGGTTTTCGCGCGGCCCGCCATCCTCGCGATGGCGGGACACACGTCATTGGAGAAGCCCGTCGTGGAGGCGGTGCTTGAGGATCCGATCAGGAATCCCGATCACCGCAGGGTGTTCGCCCGCGTGGAGGTCTATATCGACCGCGAAACCGGCGACTACCGGGCCAGGCTCAGTGGCAGCCAGGGATCCGGGGTTCTTACCGCCGCGGCCGCGGCAAACGGACTGGCCATTTGCCCCGAGGACAGTGACGGCCTGAAACCGGGAGATGTGGCGACCGTACAGATGCTGGACTGGTCCGAGCAGATGCTGTGAAGGCTCAATATCCGGACCGGAACAGAAAGGGCCCGATCACTCCACCGTGATCGGGCCCTTTCATTAGAACGCTGCGCGTTTTACGCGACCGGCGTCGGAAGTTCCTCCGCCGCCCACGAGATGCCGAGTTCGGCGAGTTTGACCTCCGTCGGCACGCCCGTCTGAGGGTCCCAACCCATCATGGTGTACATGTTGTGGATGGCCTTATCCATCTCGTCTTTGTTTATGCCGCCGCCTGACAGGCCGCCGGTCTCGGTCCCGTTAAAGAACCGCTTCGGCAACTCATCCCGGGTGGCGTCGATGCCTTCCCGCAGGTTGAATATGCGGCCCAGCGTGGCGATGCGTTCGCCCAGTTGCTGCGCCTCATGGCCGGTGTAGGACCACCCTGTCGCCGCCGAGATGATCTCGATAAGCTGCGAGAACCTCCACGGGACGAAGTTGCAGGCGATCACCGAGTCCTTGAACAGGTTGTTCGTGTGTACAGCCCTCTGGTTGGCGACCTTGTCCAGGCCGAGATCGTCCGCCGCCAACGGAACCGTCGCCCCCATGCCTTTCATGTGCTCAAACCCGGCTCCCCACTGGGTCGCCGCGGTGTCGTGCAAGCCGGCGCAGTGGTCAGCGCCCACGGCCTCCATTGAGTAAATGATGCCAAGTCCCTGCTTCACCCTCGGGTCGTGCATCGGGAGTTCGAGACCCTTCACCTGCATGGCGAACTCTTCGGCGCCCTGCCCGATGATCTCCGCTGCTTTCCTCGTGCCCTCGGCAAGGGTTGCGCCGATACCTTCACGTTTCGCGATCAGTTCGATCGTCTGTATCAGGGCTTCGGCGTTCCCAAACCTGAGGTCAATGCCTCCCGTGTCTTCGAGGGTCAGGATCTCGTTCTCAAAGCACTCCATCCCGAACGCTATGGTGACGCCGAGGGATATGGAGTCCAGTGAGTACAGGTTGGCGAGCTCATTGGCCTTGATGACGGCGGCAAGGTCATCCACGCCACAGGTGGAGCCAAGCGAGCCAAGAGCTTCGTACTCCGGGCCGCCGTTGCGCTTGTCGACGTTCCAGGGTTCGGCGATCTCCACCGTCTTCTTGCACCTGATGGCGCAAGCGGCGCAGCCTTCCATCCCGGTTCCGTAGACCTCCATCGTGGTGGTCGCTGTGATCGCCTCGGTGTTCGGGAAGTCGTTCTTCCCGAAGTTGTGAGAGGGCTGGTTGCCCACCGCATTACCGGAGATCATCATCGAGTGCTCGCCCGTGCCCACCTCGCTCATGGACGGGTTAAACAACGAGACTTCCATGAAGCCCTGGTTCATGGTCAGGGTCAGTTCACGGATCTTCGCCGGGTCAGCGACCTTCGGGTTCGTGCGACCACGAGCAGCGATCGCCTTGAGGTTCTTGGATCCCATCACGGCGCCGAGTCCGCCGCGTCCCGCGGCGTCTTTGAGGTCGTTGATCACACACGCGTACCGGACCTGGTTCTCGCCGCCGGCGCCGATGGCCGCGGTGCGGATGTTCCTTATGCCGGTCTCTTCGGTGATCGTGTCATGCGTGTCCATGACCGTCTTGCCCCAGAGATGCCCGGCGTCCTTTATCTCCACACCGTCGTTCGTCATCAAGAGGTAGACGGGAGAATCGGCTTTGCCTTCGAAGATGATGGCGTCGTAACCGGTCTTCTTGATCTCCATCGGAACGAATCCGCCGACCTCGGACTTGGCGAAGCCGCCAGTCAGCGGAGATTTCGCTCCGATACAGGCACGCGTTGCGCCGGGCATCGCGAGGCCGCCCATCGGGCCAAGGGCGTAAATGAGTTTGTTCTCGGGCGAGAGCGCGTCGATGCCCTGTGGGACTTCCTTCAGGAGGAAGTAGGAGACGAATCCGGCGCCACCCAGGTACATCCGGTAGAACTCTTCGTCGGGCTCGTCCACCGTTATCTTTCGTTCTGTGAGGTCAACCCTCAGGATCTTTCCGGCAACTCCGAGCAATGCATTCTCCTTAGTTCAATGTCGTCGTGTTTGTCATCCACCTGCGATCGGGGAAAAGACCAGCAGGTCATCCCCGTCCGAAACTTCCGCGTCTTTATAAACCAGTTGGCCCCCGATACTGGCGTTCCACTGGGCTTCCGAATCAATGCCGATCAGGGCGAGCGCGTCGGCGACCGTTGAGCCATCCGGCAGGGTCACCTCAACACTTTTGCTGTCGCCCTCCAGATGGCGACGGAGCGGGCCTATGGGTCGAATTGTTATTTTCATATGACCGCTACTGTAAATCAGAGTGGTCGTATGCGAAACCTCGGGCAGGCCATACCCGGTTTAGTTACCCCCGATTACGCCGCCCCGACTGTCTGTTTCAGGCCAAGCGCCTCCAACTTTGAGTCGCTCGGGCGCGTCGTCACCGGATCCCAGTCCAACGCACGCAGGTAATCCGATACGAGGGCGTCATCGTCGATGGTCACGCCCTCGTTAGGTCCTTCCGTCTGCGGTGTCTTGCCGAGAGCGCGCGGGTTGAAATCCATTTCGAGGGGATTCATTCCTTCGCGCAGATTGAACATGTGGCGCAACGTGCCAATTCGCTCTCCGGCGAGTTCCAGTTCCTCCCCGGTGTACTTCGCGCCCGTTATCGTCTCAAGGAACTCCGTCACAAAGCTCACGTTGTACGAGTTAAAGCCAAATAGACAGATGCCGGTGGTGTTTGCCACATGCACCCAGGCCGCCGCCTTTATCTGCAACTCGCCAAATCCCTCGGCGGAGTACTTGTCCGGACGGGTGTCTTCCATCACGCCATCGCCCATGATCCATCCGACACCGCCCTGTGTATGACGGCCCGGGGTCGCGTCCATTCGGTAGCTGACCGATAGCGACGGAATAAACTTGGGATCGTGCGCCGGCAACTCCTGTCCACCGGCGTGGACGGCGAACTCTTCAGCGCCCTGGCCCAATTTTTCGGCGGCGGATTTCACGCCGTCCGCCAGGATCTCGCCGATGCCCTCGCGCCTGGCGATCAGGTCCACCAGAGACGTCACCGCTTCTCCGTCACCCCAGTTAAGTTCGAATCCAACGTCATCCAGGCCGATGATCTCATTCTGGTACGACTCGACGGCGAATGAGACAGCAGAGCCGGCCGAGATCGTGTCCAGCCCGGCAGCATTACAGATGTCATTAAACCGGATGATCGACTCCAGGTCGTCGTTCAGGACGTTGGTGCCGGCCATCGTGAGGGTCTCGTATTCGGGCTTGTGCGATTCCTTCGCCCGGCCCGGACCCGCTTTCATATGTCCGCCGCATGCGATCGTGCATCGCCAGCAGCCGTAACGTTTGGCCTGTTCCGAAACGACCTCATCGCCGCCGATATTCTGGACCGTCGGGAAATCGACCGAGCTGCCTCCCCAGTTCTTGACCGGAGAGTCACCCACGGCGACCAGGCCCTCGGTAATTCCAGCCGTTCCATATTCGTGGAACAGGTCCCCACCCTCGTTGAGCCGCGGAATCCACCGCCGCCGCATAAGCGTCGCCTCTTTTGCGTCGTGCATCGGGACCTTGATTGTGCCCCGGGCCACGATCGCCTTGAGCTTCTTGGACCCCATCACAGCGCCCAGCCCGGACCGGCCGGCCGCACGGCCTTTGTCGTTCATCACACAGGAAATCAGCGACTGCATCTCGCCGGCGGGGCCAATGCAGGACACCCGTGTGTGCCGTCTCCCGTACTCCGCGCGAAGCAGGTCGTCGGTGATCTGTGTGTCCTTGCCCCACAGGTGTTCGGCGTCCTGTAGAGACGCTTTGCCTTCATCCAGCAGCAGATAGACCGGTTTCTCGGATATGCCGGTGAAGAAAACGAAGTCGTAACCGGCAAACTTCATGTACGGACCGAAGTCACCCCCGGAACTGGCGTCGCCCCACGTACCGGTCAAAGGCGACTTGCCGACCACCGTGTACCGACCGCTGGTCAGGGCCGGTGTCCCCGTCAGCGGGCCGCTCGTAAACCCGAGCATGGCGTCCGGGCCAAGCGGGTCAACACCCGGCTTCATCCGGTCATACAGGACTTTGACGCCGACTCCGTAACCGCCGAGATAATCCCGTGCGAGACTTTCGTCAGTCGTCTCTTCGGTCAGCGATCCGTTCGCCAGATCGACGAAAAGAGTTCGGCCCATAAATCCATTTGACATAAAATTCTCCGTTCCCGGCGCCTTCTCGACAGGGGCATGAAGTGTCTACTAGCGACATCGTAGTGATCACGTCGCCCCGGGGCGTGAGGATTTCGTGAACCTCGATGTGCGGCGAAGCTAGTTTCGGCGATCACCCAAAGCGAAATAGCAGGGACGCGGCCGGTTGACGCCATCGGAAATGGCAGGATCCATCATCCCCATCCACGAGCGACATCTCGACCGCTTTTTCAAGACGCCCGTACACCGCTGTTCCGGGTTTCACCCGCAACCGGCGCGCCGACCTGGCCATCGCATCGTCTCAATCGTGGAAGCTTCTCGCCTGTATTCCGGGAAGTGTGACCGTCTCCGGTGCCAGCCCCCAGTCCTTCAGCAGGTGCTCGAATTCCCGTGCGTTTGGCGCGACGATCCGGTCTTCGCCGTGTACGGGTAACCAGAGTGGATGGTAGTAACTACCCGGTGGCGACAGGCCCAGCACCACCACGACAGCATCCCTGGCGGTCGCCACCGCGCGCCGGACATACGGCGTAACGGGCGCAACGCCGTAAAGCAGATGCGACATCAGCACTACATCGGCCGGCTCCTGATCCGCGTCTTCCCACCGGACCGACTTGATGTCGATATTCTGGACTCCTCGCCGGGCGATCTGATGACGCAACTCCATCGCCATCGCCGGGGACGGCTCAACCGCTACCACCCTCTTGCATATTCGCGAAATCGGAACAGACAGGCGTCCGGCCCCGGCCCCTATGTCCAGGAGCACCGAATCCGGGCGCAACACGGAACGCAGATACGCAACCACCGGATCATCCGGCTCACCCTCGGGAGCGGGCAGAAAACTGGAGGTCAGGCCGCGCCAGGGATCCGGCCTGCCTTCGTCCAGGAACACTCGCCGGTGCTGCATTCGAGAGAGTTCTACTTGCGCGTCCCAACGTCGGGCCAGGGCGGTCAACGGCATGGCCCGTTATCTCTCGGGGCGGGCGCGCTACCCTGCCCGCGCTGACGCTGCATCCTCACTTCACTCACAGAAGCGCCCGCGCTGCGTTGTTACATGGATCGCCGAAACACCTTCCCGGCAGGGATACCGATCAGGCGTTCGTCGGCGTTGAAACTTCAAGCAGATCGTGACGGGCCAGCACTCCCACGGCTTCGATGCCGTTAGCCATTACGACTTGGCTCATGTAGCTTCCCAGCATAACGCGCTGAACCGGTCGTATTGGCCGCGATTGGCCCGGTAAGCGAACCCGCACAGTCCTGAGCGCGGGTGGCGCTGCGCCCCCGCGCTCACCATCGTCCTGCCCCCTCCCATACACTGGCGTTCTCACCTTCCCGGGCAAGAACTTGGACAAGGAGCGAACGATTTGGCCATCGGTGGCGGGTATCGGCCCCACATCCTGCGCGTCGACCTGGAGCAGGGGAGTATCGATCGACAACCACTGCCGGACGAAGCGATTCTGCGCAGGTACGTCGGCGGCACAGGTCTGGGGCTGTATTTCCTGTTGAAAAACGCCCCGCCACAGGCAGCCGCGACCGATCCCGATGCTCCACTTATCTTCGCGGTAGGACCGCTGACGGGGACCCCCGCGGTTAACTCTACGGACTGGACTACCGTCTGCTTCAACCTCCTCGTCCCTTATTCGGTCGGGATTGGTCACGGACACGGGTTCTTCGGCGCATACCTGAAGCTTGCCGGGCACGAGGGCATCTACCTGACCGGGGTGTCGGAGCGACCATGCTACCTGTGGATCGACGATGGCCATGTGGAACTCCGGGACGCGGGCCATCTCTGGGGGCTCGACACGAGAGAAACCGAGCGCCGTCTCAAGATCGAGCTGGGCGATGAGACAAACATCAGTGTCGCCTGCATTGGTCCCGCGGGTGAGGCGCAACTCCCCGGAGCGATGGTGAAGGCGGATCGCAACCACGGCTCCGGCAAGGGCAGCCCGGGTGCCGTGATGGGGAGCAAGAATCTAAAGGCGATCGCCGTTCACGGGACCGGCGTCGTACCACTGTCAGACGCTCCGGCGGTGGTCGATCTCGCCGCTGACTGGGAGGAAAGCCTGATCGCCGGAGGACAGGGGCCGGCCGTTCCGCTGGCGCTCGGAGTTCAGAACGGCGCCGTCACCCGAAGCGGCGCAGGAGCGAGGACAAAAGCGAAACCGGCGTGGGGGAGCGAACTCGGCCGCAAATACGTTGAGGCGTGTAGGCGGTGGCGCGTCACGTCCCGGCCTTCATACAACTGCAAGATCGATTGCACTTACGATGTTGAGATCACCGATGGGCCTTTATCCGGGTACGTCGGGAGTCCCCGCGGGGGCGCCGAAAATACGGACGGGATCTGTGCCGTCATCGGCGTGGATGACCCGGCTGTCGCCGTGGTCATGACCGATTTCTTTGAGGGGATGGGGGTGGAATCCAACCTGTTCGGTACGGTGATGGAATCAATGTACAGGGCTTTCGCAGAAGGCGTCCTCACACCGGAAGACACGGACGGGCTGGATCTGACGTGGGGCAACTGGGAATCAGCCATGGAACTCGTGCGAAAGGCCGTCCGGATGGAAGGCATCGGGGCGAGGCTCGTCAACGAATCGAAGGCGCTCCCGGAAACCCTGGACGGAGAGAAGGGCGTGCTGGAGAAGATGGGCAGCAGGTTGCTCGAGATCGATCACGAAGACTGCCTCGGCGTAGACGAGGTGCGCGAGTCTCAGTACGCCAGCCTGTTTTACGACACACTGGGCGTGTGCAATTTCGGTATAAAAGGCGTTCCCGAAGCGCTTCGCATCACCAGCGAATCCCTCGCCCGGACGGTGGGCTGGGACGGTTTTGACACCGTGGAGGCCCTGCAGGTGGGAGAACGATTGACCAACCTGATGCGGCTGGCGTACGCGAGGCGAGGGTTCCTCAAAGAAAATGAGTTCGAGGTGTCCATCGGGCGTTCCGAGCCACAGCATCCGCCCGCCAGGACAGACGCGTACTATCGCCAGATGGGCTGGGATGTGGGGTCCGGGCGTCCGACGGCCGAGACGCTGGCGCGCCTCGGCATGGATGAGTTCATCGAGGACCCCATCACCCGGTAACAGCGCTGACCGGGGCGCACATCAGAAAGTCATCACCTGGCTGAACCCTGTCCAGACCGGCTCCTTTGGCTTCGATGGCGCCACTTTGGAATTCATCGTCCGCGGCATTTCTCTGTTCGCAACCGTGGCAGGCCGGAACCCATCACTGCCTGAATCCCCGGGGATGGTCCTGCCATTCCGGACAACGCCCTCAGAGCTCCCGATGCCGGCCGGTCGAGGGGCTCACCTTCGACCGGCCGGCGGATGACTTCACGGGCGTGGTTGACTACGGCAACCGGGTTATCCGGCCTTCGCCGGCCTCCGGATAGTCGTCGGCGCCGATCACTCCTCCCAGGCCGTTCTTGTCCGCCGGGAAGGTGATGTAGTTGACCAGGGCTTGCTGGTAGGTGACGCCGAGCGATGTGAAGGTCGTTCCCCGGTAGGGGGTGTTGTCGCCGCCGCGAGCCAGGAAATCCGGTGTAGCGACGGTGATCGGGTCTCCGGGTACAACTACACCGCCTCCGATGATCACTTCCCCGCTATCCAGCACTACCCGGGTGACGCGGCTACCGGGTTCCTTCACTGTGCCGTCCTCGTTCAGGATCCGTGCCCTCCCGGATGCCGACCACTCGAACCGGAATCCGGCTACCTGCGGAAACACGCCACTGAACTCGTCAAAGTCCCCGCTGACCGCCGTGGATACGGCGTTCTCCAGGACATCCTTGAACTGACTCCTGCTAACTCCCTCTGACCTGCCCCCTGAAGCGATACCAGGGATTATGTTAGTCCGGCCACCTCTGGGGTGGTCGGCATGAAGGTTTCTG
>JASLLE010000080.1 GCA_030747175.1 Dehalococcoidia bacterium
GGAGATGCGTTCCTTTGAAGTCTGGTCGAAGCCCTCGGTTTTGATCAGGGCGAAGGCGACTTCACGATCCAGCAATGTGTCGTGAGCGAGGTAGACGCGCTTTTTGCCGCCCTCACCGGGGAACTCGCTGACCTGGTAGCGGTCATTGGCGAAGGAAACAGGCGTCTCGGTGGTCGATGCGGGTTGGGCGGGGGTCTCCACAGCTTCTGCGCGACGTGGCGCGGTATTTCCGCCGGCGGCTTCCGCGATGGACTGTATAGAGAGAGCGTCTTCGTGTTCGGGATCGACAGCCAGCACGCCGCGGACGCGTTCAATTACGGCGGACCAGTCTCCCTCGGCTAATGCGGCCTCTGCCTGGTCGAGTAGAAGCTCGATCTGCCGCTGCACCCGTTCGCTTGGCATGGTGAAGCGGATGATACAGGTATGTCTCCAACCGAGAGGCACGGCAAATGGAATGGCCCGGAGATTCCTGAATCAAGTTCAGGACAGGCTCTTCGGCTTCGGCCTCAGGATGACCTGTCATTTGACGGCCTCTAGCTCGCCATGGTGCGTAGAGGGCCTACACCGCCCTCGCCAGCAGTTCTTCTTCGTTCATCTCGTAGCCCAGCCCGGGTTTGCCGTTTAGCTTGATGACGCCGTTGGCGATGTCCATTGGCTCCGAGAGCAATGTGTTCTGGACCGGGATGGTGCGCATGCCGTGTTCCTGCCGGTAGAAGTTGGGGACCGAGGTCATGGCGTGCGCCGAGGCGATGAGCGATAACGGGCCGGACGGTACTGCGTGTGGGGAGATGGGGATGTAATGCGACTCGGCCAGGGACGCTATCCGCTTGATCTCGGATATGCCGCCGGACCAGACGGTGTCCGGCATCACGTAGTCCACGAGCCGGTCCCGGAACAGCGGCACGAAATCGTAGCGCGTGTAAAGTCGCTCGCCGACGCAGAGCGGGGCGCTGGTGTTCTCGCGAACCTGCTTCAGCGCGTCGAACGACTCCGGCGGGACCGGCTCCTCGAACCACGCGATGTTGGAACCCTCAAACAGGTTGTTGGCGAGCCTTATCGCGGTCGGCACGTTGAAGTGCCCGTGTGCGTCGATCAAGATCTCGTGCTTAGGTCCGACCACCTCCCGGATGGCGGCCACGATGTCGTAACCCTCCTGCTCGCCCTCAGGCGAGATCTGTCCATCGGAGAACATGTGGTGGGTTGCAATCATCTCCCGGAACGGATCCAGTTTCAGGGCCGTGTGCCCCTGCGCAAGGATTCGTTCGCGGGCTGCTGTTGCGTAATCTTCCGGAGACTCGCAGCCCTCGAACCAGGAGTTCGCGTAAAGCCGTACCTCCTCACGGAATTTGCCGCCGAGCAGGTCATATACCGGGCGTCCGGTGGCCTTGCCGTTGATGTCCCAGAGGGCGATGTCGATACCCGCCGTCATCGCCGTAGGGAGGCCGCGCGATCCCAGGTAACTGAAGCGGCGGAACATCCTGTGCCACAGCCGCTCGATATCCTCCACTTTTTCTCCGATCAGGTCCGGCGTTACCAGGTCTATCGCGGTCTTGATCAGGGTGTTGGAACCGGCTCCGGAGTTGGTCGCCTCACCCCAGCCGCTGATGCCATCGTCGGTGTCGACCCGCACGAAAAGCCAGGTCCGGCCGGGTCCGACGATCTCGCCCGGGTTGATCTCGAAGGTTTTAATCCCGGAGATCTTCATGACGAAGCGCCCCCCTTGGCCGCGAGCTCGGTTTCCGGCCGATCCGCGTTACCTTGCCGGTCACGGGGTGTTTGAAGTGGGACGCCGTCGTCTTGGCGATGTTCTTTTCCGTGACGGCATCCATCCCGGCCAGGCCTACCGCGCCGAGTTGCTCCATGTGGCCGAGCGCGACGAATAACACGTCCGCGGCTTCTTCCGCCATGGCGGCCTCGTCAAATTCGGAAGCCGGCCGCTCAACCTCTTCCCTGAGTTCGCGCACCTCTTCATCCAGCATCGGGGTGCGTCGGACCATCACCTCTAGCGGTGTGCCGGACTCCAGCGCCCAGCGTTCGTGGAAGTCGTACACCTCCGCCGCCAACCGCGCGGCGGCGCCGACGAACAGTTCACGGTCTGACAGTCCGGTTTGATTCGCGACGGCCGACGTCTGGGTGGATGGGCCCGGCAGATCTGCCATGTGTCCCCCGGTGCTTCTCGTCAAATTAGGGCCGACCGGCGCGCACAGAGCGCGCACGGGGTCGGACCGAGAACTGGAGGATACCGCCGCCCGGCCGGGTTGGCGAGGCGGCCGGGGGCGGAGATGTCACATAGACGCCCCGATGTGGGCCAGGGGGCGTCCAGATGAACGCCCGAAGCCGGGCGGAACTCGCTTTTAAGCGGCGAGCTGGTCTTCGTTCTCGCGCAAGCTGATGCGCACGGGGAACGGACCGCACTCACTCTCGAGGTCAACCACGATCTGCGGGCAACCAAGAGTCGTGAACTTGCTGCCTTTCGGCTGGATCAACGTGGGCGGCGTGAGGTCTGTCGAGAAACCGGCTCCGGCGAGGCCGATGGCGGCGTTACCCGTGATCATGTTGGCGATCTCGCCGAGTGCGGACAGGGCCATCTGGTCCATTCCGGCCGGCGGCTTTCCGAGCATGATCGTGAGGATAGATCGTGCAACCCCCCGTTTAAATCCGTAGAAGACGTTGCCTTCAAGACGGCCGGTCACGCCTATGAAGGCCGTGATGTCTTCGCTGGTGATCGTGTCTTCCGTCACGCGTGCTCCGGCGAACTTGAGCTCCTGCCCGAGTTCCATTTCGAATACATGCTGGGCTGCGGTGAGGAAAGGGTTGACGAACTCCTGTCGCATATATCGATTTACTCCTGCGGCGCGTCTGGAAGCGCGGTTAAAGGGCGAGTTCCGTGGACCTGACTTGAAGTCTGTCAGAGCACTCGGTCCGGGGCAGCGTGAAACGCCCCCAAAACCGGCATGGACGTAATCGCAACTCTCCGGAGCGGCGCGCCCAGAGTTGTCACCGGGAACGCACCCGGCGGCATAGGGAATTTCCCGAATTGGAGTCCAGCAGACTCCTGAAATCGATCGACTCCGGTCCAGTGGAGGCGAACATCGGAATGATCAGGCCGAAATTATCAGGGGAATACGGACTTCTTTAGGAGACATCCCGGAGTGGTGGGAGACGAGGCGTGACATGTCCGGGCCTTCTGCCCCGGCGGCCGACCAGGCGAACACCGACGCGTCCGTGGATATGGCTATGTAGTCACCGATGCGGGCACGCGTAGGAGCGGGAATCTCGCCCGGTCCGAGCAGCTCCAGATCCCCCAGCTCATCCGGTGTGAGGAGAACAACCTGGCCCGGCATCCGTTCAGCGTAAGCATCGGCAAACCGGCCGATCGCATCCTCGCGCACGTGGTAGTAGTTGACGCGTGCATCTCCGGCCGGGGGGTAACGAAGCATGCGGCCGATCTCGTCATCCTCGCGGACCAGCATCGGTTCCTGTGGGAAGGCGTCCAGGTGCCCGTGATCCGCCGTGACGACGAGTTTCGCCGTTTCCGGCATGTCGCGTGCGAGGCGCTCCAATCCGTTGTTCACATCGAGAAGCGCGGCGTCGGTGGAGTCGCTGTGGACGCCGGTGGTGTGCGCAGCTGAATCGACCTGCGGCAGGTACAGGTAGGTGTAGGACGGGCCTGTTGCGCCGTCAAGACGCGCCAGTGTGGCATCCACTCCGTCCGTTACCGTGCTGTAGCCTCGCCGTATCGCCCGGCCAAGCGAGTAGCCGGTGTAGACGCTCCGGACGAGATTCCCCGGGAGTATGCCGACTGCGCTCTTTTCGAACGAGGACACGCGGGACGGCAGCGGGAACGCGGTCTCTGCGTTGATGCCGTGTTGGGCAAGCGGGGCGCCAGTGACGCGGTTTACGAAAGGGAGAACCGTGGCGGGTCCGGGGATCTCGGCGAAATGGGTCCACCAGCCGATAACCGCGTGCTCCGATGGCCAGGCGCCGGTCGCGAGGCTTGTCAGCGCCGCGGAGGTGGTGGACGGGAATACAGATCGCAACTCACGCGCAAGATTGCGCCGCAAGAAAGCATCCTCTGGCAGCGTTTCCAGGAGCGTCATACCCATCCCGTCAGCGACGACGAATACGATGTGCTCGGAACGCCCGATCAGTTTCTCGATCTCCGCTTCTGAACCGTTTCCCGGGCCGACGCTCATGTCACCGGAGAGGCGCGCCAGCGCGCGGGACAGATCTACGGAATTCGGGATATCGACCGAAGGCCGCAGTAGTGTCCCGGACTCGAAGTTGGCAAGAAGCCGATCCACGTCACTCATTGGGCGGGATTCTATATCGTGCGGGTCTCGATTATTCGTGTGTCGCGGTACGGGCGCGTGATCCGATGTATTGACACCTTGCCGCCCTCTCGATTGGGACGCACAATTCCGAGTACGAAATTTCACAGCGCCAGGCCAGAGTAAACAGGACGAGCAATGACGACAGCCCAACTTGAGGAAGCACGCCGCCAGATAGTCGCCACCGTTCGGGAGTTCGTCCAGAAGGACGTCGTGCCCCAGGCGGCTGAGCACGACGAGAACGACACCTACCCCACCGAACTGGTGGAACAGATGGCCGAGATGGGATTGTTCGGCATCACGATCCCGGAGGAGTACGGGGGCCTGGGACTCGATTACACCACTTACGCGATGGTGTTCGAAGAGCTCTGCAAGGGCTGGATGTCGATCAGCGCGCCGATCGGCACACACTCAATCCTCACGGCCGCGCTCGTGAATCACGGTTCCGAGGATCAGAAGAGAGAGTGGCTGCCGAGGCTGGCGGCCGGCGAGAAGCGCGGCGGACTGGCGTTGACGGAGCCGGGTGGTGGAAGCGATGTCGCCAGCTTGCAGACGACGGCCGTCAAGGACGGGGAAGAGTACGTCGTCAACGGAAACAAGCTGTTCATCACCAACGGCCGCTCGGGCGACGTTTACCTTTTGCTCGCCAAGACCGACACGAACATTAACCCGCAGCACCGCGGCATAAGCGCCTTTATCGCGGAGAAGGGCCCCGGGTTCACCGCGGGCCGGAACCTGAACAAACTCGGCTACCGCGGCATCGATACCTCCGAGCTGATTTTCGATGATTACCGTGTCTCGACCGATCGGTTGGTCGGCGGCGAAGAAGGTAAAGGCTTCTACCACGTGATGGAGGCGCTGGAGACCGGCCGTATCAATATCGCCGCACGAGCTGTCGGGGTCGCTACCGGCGCCTTCGAACTCGCCATAAAGTACGCGCAGGAGCGCGAGACCTTTGGCAAGAAAATCGCCGAGCGCCAGACAATCCAGAACATGCTGGCGGACATGGCGACCAAGATCCACGCCGCACGATTGATGACCTACGACGCAGCAGCAAAAAAGGACAGCGGGGCGCGTATCGATCTGGAGGCCGGTATGGCCAAGCTGTACGCATCCGAGATCTGCGCCGAGGTGACGATGGACGCGATGCGCATTCACGGCGGTTACGGCTACATCAAGGACCTGCCGCTGGAACGCTACTACCGTGACGCGCCGTTAATGATCATCGGCGAGGGCACATCGGAGATTCAGCGTCTCGTGATCGCCCGAAACCTGCTAAAGCAATACGCGATCTAGCCGCGTGCGGCGTTTGTTTTTGGGTCGTTTCGGAGTTACTGGTGTGGCGGCTTTCGCTGGCCGTTGTGTCGGCAGTAATGGAGCGACCTCGGGAGGGTTGATGCGTCGATTTGAGGGTTGGATTGGATGACCGACGGACCTGATAAGCCCGGGATCTCCGATGGGTCTGGCGATGCGCCGGACTTCCGGAATCAGCGCCGCTCGGCACGGGGCCTGCCCGTCTTGAATTCGGACGGCGAGCCGTTGCTCGGCGGGCCGGGCACGCGGGTGCGGCTGTTTGAGGAGCTGGGGGGACGCGAGAACGTCGAGAAGGTTGTGGATCGGTTTTACGACCGGATCGACGTGGATCCGAAGTTGCGGCCGATCTTCCCGGCGAACATGGTGGTCGGCCGTTTCCGCCAGAAGATGTTCCTCGAGGAATGGCTCGGCGGAGAGCCGCGATACACCACCGAAATTGGGCCGTGGCAATTGCGCCGACGCCACGCGCCCTTCCGGGTGAGCGAAAATGGCGCCGCGCGGTGGATCGGGCACATGGAGGGCGCGCTGAGGGACTGCGGCGCTACCGAGGAGCTGGCGTCCGAGATCGCTGCACTGCTGCGTCCGGTGGCCTTACGTATGGTGAACACGTCCGATTCCGCGTAGGCGCCGGTGAACCGTGCCCACGCGGTAAGCTGCGCTCTGATCGGCGTGACGAGTCGTCTGACTACAATCGTCCGATCACCGTAACCACCAGTAGGGAGAGCGCGCATGGACCAGGGTTACATGGGGGCCGGGTTCGCCGTGCCGCAGGTCTTCCCGGACGGAAACATTGACCTCTCAGTGGTTCGCGACGTTTCGGTGCGTGCTGAACAGATGGGGTACGACAGCCTGTGGACGGTGGAACAGGTCATCGGCACGTCTCAGAGCCTGGAACCGCTGGCCCTGCTGTCCTACCTCGCAGCCGTGACGGAGAGGGCGCGACTTGGAGTTTCCGTTCTCGTTCTACCGTTCAGAAGCCCGCCTCAACTGGCAAAAATAACGGCGACGATTGACGTGCTTTCCGCTGGCCGATTAACCGTGGGCGTTGGGATGGGCGGCGGCGACGCAAACGCGCCAGCGTTCGGCATCGAACCCGGGCGCAGGGTCAGACGATTCATAGAGGCTCTCGGCGCCGTCGACGCATTGTGGAAAGAGGAGTCTACGGAGTTCGATGGCGAGGTCTACACCCTGTCCGGAACCCCGATGGAACCAAAACCGGTCCAGAAACCGCGCCCGCCGGTGTGGTTCGGCGCGCGCGCGGAACCGGCCATCAGGCGCGCAGCCCGGTACGGCGATGGCTTCATGGGGGCGGGCGGTTCCAATGCTGAAGATTTCAAAAGGTGCGTCGGAATATTGCGGAACGCCCTTGAAGATGAGGGACGTGATCCGGCTGCGTTCCCGGTCTCGAAAAGGGTTGCCGTCGCGATAGACGACGATGCGGATCGCGCCGGACGCCGACTTGCTGACTGGTTTGGACACCAGTACGGGGCCCCGGAGATGGCGGCCCGAGTCGCGATCTTTGGTCCCGCGGATCACTGTTTCGAACAGATCGACGAGATTATCGACGCCGGGGCCGAGCACTTGTTGTTGAACCCGGTGTTTGATTACGACGAACACCTGGACGCGCTGAAGCGCTACACGCGCTCCTGACTCTGCCGACTTTGGATAGCCGGAACGCAGATGGAATGAATATCGGCAGCGTGTCGTCCCGGCCCACATTCGACAAGCTCGGTACAAGCTTTGAGAGCCTCAGGGTACGGCTGTATCGGCGCGAACCACGGGGAGGAAATTAATGGATCAGGAGTTCAGCGGAGTCGGGTTCGCCGTTCCGCAGGTGTTTCCGGACGGGAACGTTGACCTGTCCGTGATCCGTGACGTTTCGTTGGCCGCTGAACGGATGGGTTACGACAGCCTGTGGACGCAGGAACGGATCATCGGACCGAGCGTGAGCCTTGAGCCGCTGGCATTGATGTCATATCTCGCCGCCGTGACGGAGACGGTCCGGCTCGGCGTGTCTGTCCTCGTTCTGCCACTCCGCAGCCCGCCGCAACTGGCGAAGGCGCTGGCGACGCTGGACGTGCTTTCGGAAGGTCGGTTGGACGTGGGGATCGGGCTGGGTGGCAGCGATAAGGATGCGCCCGCGTACGGCTACGACGCCGGGCGGCGTGTCCGGCGCTTCAACGAGGCCCTGGCCCTGATCGATGCGTTGTGGAAGAACGAGAGCGTCGAGTACGAGGGAGAGCTGTACAGCCTTTCCGGTGGTTCTATGGCGCCGAAACCGGTCCAGAAACCTCGGCCACCGGTATGGTTCGGCGCTCGGGCCGAAGCCGCGCTCAGGCGCGCAGCGAAGTACGGCGACGGCTGGATGGGACCGGGTTCATCCAGCGCGGACGATTTCAGGACGAGCGTCGCTATCTTGCGCGATGCGCTCGATGCCGAGGGGCGTGATCCGTCAACCTACCCGGTGTCCAAACGGGTGTATGTTGCCATCGACGACAACGCAGATCGTGCAGAGGGACGGCTAACCGAGTGGTTCGGGCATCATTACGGCAACCCTGAGATGGCGTCCCGCGTATCCATCTGGGGTTCCGCCGAACACTGCTATGAGCAGATCGCTGCCATCATCGACGCCGGGGCGGAGCACCTGTTACTGAACCCGGTGTTCGATTACGACGAACACCTTGAGGCTCTACAGCGTTACGTACGACCTTAAGAAAGACCAATCAACAACCTCGTAATAATTACTGAAGTTCAGACGCGCCAACCGGGGAGAAGCACGATGAAGTACCGACATTACGGCAACACCGGCCTTGAGATTTCCGAGATCGTTTTTGGCGCGGGCGCCGTCGGAGGCATCGTGATTGACGCCGACGACGAGACGCGGCGGACCGCCATCCGGAGGGCGCTGGATGGCGGCATCAACTGGATCGACACCGCCGCTTCCTACGGACAGGGACGCTCGGAAGAGGCGCTTGCCTGGCTGTTAAAGGAGATCCCGGACGACGAACAGCCTTACCTCTCTACCAAGTTCAACGTTGACGCGGAAGCGGGCGACATCCCGGGGCAGATCGAACGCTCGATGCACGAAAGCCTGGGGCGTCTCGATCGCGACAGCGTTGATGTTTTCCAGCTCCACACGCGTGTTTCAGAAGAGCGAGGCTGGTTCCAGGGTTCGATCGCCGTGGACGACGTCCTGGGGAGCGACGGGGTTGCCGATGGCCTGCAGCGGCTCGTTGACCAGGGTCTGACGCGTTTCACCGGTTTCACCGCGACGGGCGAAAGCTCCGCGATTCACAAGATCATCGAAAGCGAGCGCTTTAACTCGGCGCAGATCTACTACAACGTGCTGAATCCCAGTGCCGGCCGCTCAGTCCCGCCGGAGTGGTCTACGTACGACTTCGACAACATAATCGATGCCTGTGCTGCTCACGGGGTTGCCGTAATGAACATCCGCGTGCTGGCGGCTGGCGTTATCGCCACCGATGTGCGGCACGGTCGCGAGATCCCGGTGGCCCCGGGAACGGAAGTTGGACAGGACGAGGCCAGCATGCGGAAGATCGTGGAGGCTCTCGGCGACAGCCAGGGCACGCGGGCGCAGTTGGCCGTCCGTTACGCGTTGTCCAATCCCAACGTGTCCGGAGTGCTGGTGGGGATGGCTGAACTGGATCACCTGGACCAGGCGCTTGGAGCTCAGGAACTCGGCCCTCTGTCAAGCGATGTGCTGGAGGCGGTTCACGCCCTCGTAGACACGGACTTCGGCAGATTGAGCTGAACCAGGGCAGACGCCGCGCACTAATCTGATCATGGAATCCCTTCCACTGACATTTTGAACCGGGATGCAGGAATCCAACTGTCCGCTCACGTACCCGCCTGGCATTGATTATCGGGACATAGAACAGGAGCAACCATGCCAGTAATGGCCGGCAAACGGGCCTTGATGGAGATGCTGAAGGCGGAGGGCGTGGAGTACATATTCGGGCTTCCAGGATCCAGTGAAGCCCCGATCCTGGACGCGCTCGAAGACTACCCGGATTTCAAATACATACTCGCCCTCCACGAAGGCACCGTGATCGGAATGGCCGATGCTTACGCCCGGGGAACGGGCCGGGCATCATTTGTCAGTTTGCACATCGAGGCTGGACTGGCCAACGGTCTGGGTCTTATGCAGGACGCGAAAACCTCCGGGACTCCGATGGTCGTGACGTCTGCGAATTACGACGTCCGCAAACTCGCCGAGGGGAAGGTGGATCTGGCGAAGATGGCGGAGCCGTTCACGAAGTGGAGCGTGGAGTTGGCCCATCCGGAGCAGATCCCGTCCGTCATGCGCCGCGCCTTTCACGAGGCGAACACCTACCCGAGGGGTCCGGTATATGTCGGGTTGACCGCCAACGCCCTGGATGGGAAGGCGGACATGAAACTTGTGGCTTCTTCGCCGATACAGGGTCCCGGTCCCGCACGCCCGGAAGCTGTAGATGAGATTGTCTCAGCGCTGGCGGGCGCCAGCCGCGCGTTGATGGTGGTTGGTGATCGCGTGGCGGATGCGAACGCTGTTGGCGAGGCGATCAGCGTGGCCGAGTTGCTTGGGGTTCCGGTTTACGCTGCCCGGGGCGGCGAGGTGAACTTCCCGACGGATCACCCGCAGTTCATGAGCCGATTCCCGGCCCGGATGGGACGCTACCGGAACATGCTGCGGGGAGCGGACGTTGTCCTGGTGGTTGGGGCAGACGCATTCAGAGACCTGTTTTTCCAGTCCGATATCGTGCTTCCGGCATCGACCACGCTGATCCACATAGATCCCCGGATTAGCGAGGTGGGGAAGTCAGAACCGACCGATATCGGCGTTGTAGCCGATGTCAAACTGGCGATGGGACAACTGGCCGAGGCCCTGGAAAACGCCATGACCCCGGATCAGCGTTCTGCGGCATCCGCCCGTGGGCGAAGCGTTACGGAAGCGAGCCGCGCCGCGGCAGACGAGCGGGAAGCAGCAGTCCGGGCACGGTGGGATGGGTCTCCGATGTCGCCCGTCCGGATGTTTGCCGAGTTAGCCGCGTGCCTGCCGGATGACGTGGTCATAGCGAATGATTCGTACAGCTCCGCCGAGGATCTGATGAACGCTATCCCGTTCCGAGCGCCGGGCGATCTGCACTCCACGCGGGCCGCCTCAACCGGATGGGGAATGGGTGGCGCCATCGGCCTTAAGTGCGCTTACCCGGATCGGCCCGTTGTAGCGGTGGTAGGGGACGGCACCGCCATATCGACGGTGCAGGCGTTGTGGACGGCGAAGAACGAGAACATCCCGGTGGTTTACGTCATCTGCAACAACGCCATGTTCCGGTTGCTCAAGCAGAACATGGACACATACAAGCGGGACATCCTCCACGAAGATGAGCCGGGCAGCCGCTACCTTCACATGGATCTGGATACGCCGCTGGATTTCGCGGGGCTGGCGAAGGTCATCGGTTTGCACGGGGAGCGCATAACGGACCCCGGGGCGATCGCTCCGGCGATGGAGCGCGCACTTGCTTCCGGCGAACCATCGGTTCTGGACATCGTGATCGACGGTTCGCTCTAGGGCTCTGAGCGGCAAGTGGGCCTGAAGTCTCGGCCCGGGATTCGCCTGTGAACTCGATCGCGCCGGTATCGTACGGACGCGAAGAGGGGGCGGCAAGCACTTGATATGCCGGCCGCCCCCTTTTTGGAATCAGATCCGGTAGCCCCGTTAGGAGGCTTTTCCGATCTTGAAAAGCGTCGTGCTGCAGGTGCCGCACTTGCCTTTTGTGGCCGGGCGACCGTTCTTCATGGTCACCTGTTCGGCGGCGTTCATCTCACGCATTGTTCGACACTTCATGCAATAGGCGTCCATGGGCTTCCTCCAAAAATACTCATCTCCGGTGACCATTCACCGAAGCTAACCTAGCTTTACCGTACCACCACTTTTGTAAAGCTGAAATAGCTTTGCTGGATGAACCCCCGGGGAAATAGGCTCGAAAGGGGTGAAATATGGCCCTCCCCGGGGACCTTAGAACCCGGTTTTTACGATTGGAGAGGGGATGAAGCGTCGAGTTGGGTACTTTCGTCCCTCCAGTTACGTTTACCCCAATCGTAAAAGACGGGGGTACACGCTGGGGGATTATTTACGATTGAGCCCATCGTGGCGAGGTATCGGACCCCTTCGACGGCCTTTTTGGGGCGTTTCTGGGCCCGGAAAGACATGGGGGGATGAAGCGCCTGCTGGGTCCACAATCCACTCGGTGGATACCGTGGGTGTTACAGAATCCAGGGTCAGGAGGCCGGGACAAAGATGACGAAGATCAAGCTAAGCGGTGCAACCGTTGATTACGAAGTCACCGGACGGGGCCCGGCGCTGGTGTTCGCGCACGGCGCCGGTGGGAATCGGCTTTCCTGGTGGCAGCAGGTACCGGATTTCATGGACAGGTACACCTGTATCACTTTCAGCGCTCCCGGTTTCGGTGAATCGACCTGGTCCGGAGATACGGCTGAGGGCGTTGAGTTCTCCGACGTGCTGCTGGAATTGCTGGATCGACTCGGGCTAGAGAAGGTAGCGCTTGTTGCGCAGTCGATGGGCGGATGGACATGTCTGTCCCTTGCCGTCCATCAGCCGACCCGGGTGGGGGCGCTATTCATGGCGTCAACCCCGGGCAGCCTGCGCACGCCGGAGATCGACCGGGCTCTCGAGGTTAACCGTGGGAGGCTGGAGAATCTTCGGAAGGTTTGGGCCGAACGGCGTGCTGGCAGTTTCAATCCGGGACTGGGAGAGCGGTGTTCTGTAGAGCAGCCCGCGTTGCATTATCTCTATTCCGCCATACAGGGATTGAATCCGCCGCAATTGAACCCACCACGCGGGCTCGATCCCCGATACGGAATCGGCCGTGACGAAATGGCCGGGTATGCCGTACCGACGATGTACGTTACCGGCGAGGAGGACGTCGTACTCCCGCCGCCGGTCATAAAGGCTGCGGCTGACGCGACGCCCGGCGCGCGGCTGGAACGAGTGTCGTTGGCGGGACATTCGATCTATTTCGAGCGTCCTGAAGTGTTTAATTCGTTGCTTTCAGGATTTTTGCTGGATGTGTATCCGTCCTGAACGTGCGTGAACGTGGGGATTGATGGCGGCCCCCGGGGCGACCGGGCGCAGTCACCCGAAACGGCTTGTGGATAGCACCTACCAACGGCCTCCGGGAGCGATGATTTCCCGACACACTGATGTGGGGGCGACCGTCATTTTTCTATCTCGGCACCGTGGCAGCATGGTCACAGATCGAGAGGCAGTGCAAGAGATGGAAGACAGGTTGTGTCAGAGTCAGTAGACCGGGCACATGAGAGATTTGATCAGCATTTGACCGGTTACGCCGATGTCGCGAGCCAATTGCGTGATCGGATATGTTATCGGTCCCTCGCCGTCCTGATAAATGGCTGGGACGACGTCGAGGGACGTATCGCGTACCGCGCGTCCGCCGAAATCCCGGCTACGGGTCCTCGTTGGACCCTGGCCGAGTTGAATTCGTTCATCGAGCATTCCGGCGCCGGTCGATCGACGTCAGTAACCGTAGTCGAACGCGCCAAAGCCGTCTGGGCGATCACACCGATAGGCAACACCTGGACGGTGCCGCCGATGGGTGACATCCGTCAGCCCGCCGGGTACCTGCTGATAGATCGTGCTCCCGAAAACTCTTTCAGCGAGAGCGACTTCAGGGAATTACAGTCTGCCGCGAATGCTATGACGCCGCATGTCGTTGAGGCGGAGATGCACAGCGCCCGCGAAATGCTGGTCCTTGAGCGCAAATTGATGCTCCAGGTGTCCGAGCGCGTGATCGAGGCATCGGAGGCGCACGGGTGGGAGGAATCGGCGCACCAGGAGTTGCAGAGTGCGTTCGACGCGCTGACGGACCAGAAGGTGGAGCTGGAAGAGGCTTACAGGTGGAGCACGGTCGCTGAGCGTGAAATCCAGCAGGCTTTCAACGAACTCAAGGTAGCCAACGAAGCCAAGACGCGTTTTCTGGCGACGGTGTCGCACGAGTTGAAGACGCCGCTCACGAGCATTTCCGCCTTCACCGATATCATCAAGAAGAACAGGGCCGGGAACCTGGGCGAGCGCGAGTTAAAGCAACTTAATGTGATCAGCCGGAACGTCCACCGTCTTAACTTGCTGATCAACGACCTGCTCGATCTGACGAGAATCGACGCCGGCACGCTGGTACTTGAGAACGACGATTTCCAGGTGTCCGACCTTCTTCGTGACATGTCCGCAATGTTTGATCCGATCCTGAGCCGGCGCAACCAGAGGCTCACTGTCCAGGATGGATCCTCGGGGCGCTGGCTAACCGGAGACCGGGACAGGTTGGAGCAGGTGGTCACCAACCTCGTCACCAACGCCTCAAAATTCTCTCCCGAGGGTTCGGCAGTAGAAATGAACGTCGATGTCGGGGAAGGTCAGCTACACCTGGCTGTCACTGACAGCGGTGTCGGTATTCCCGAGGAATCGCAGGCTCAGATCTTCGACGCGTTTTTCCGCGTGGAGAATGAGGAGACGCGGTCGGTATCCGGAACGGGAGTGGGCCTGTACATCACGGCCTCGGTCGTACGGCTGCACGGGGGAGAAATATCCGTGGAAAGCCGGTTCGGTGAGGGCACCACGATCCGGGCGAGCCTGCCCGGGGTGATTGACGGCCCGTCCGAGGAGCACCTGATGCGCGAGGCATCACGGATTGAGGCTCTCGACGACCACCGTTCGAGGCTCGATGAAGAGCATCGGGAAGCCGCCTGAACCGGATTTTATGCCCTGCGTCGGATTTCAGACGCACGGAAATCGGCGCCAGGCTCTGTTCTTCGCCTGAGGAAGGCCAGTACCACCGCGAAACCGATAGCGGCGGTGAGCAGGGTGATCTTCTTCATGGTTGTCACTTCAATCCGGGGCCGTTCGTTCCCCCGTCCCGACCCGGGTCCGCCAATCCGGAACCGAGCTCAGATCGCCTGGACGCGGTGAATCAGATCGGCCAGCCTGGCCTCTTCCTCCGGCGTCTCGGACTGTGTGTCGAAAGATACTCGAGTGGCGTAGTCCATACGTTTTGACAGCACTTCCGGCAGGTCGTCGTACGTGGCTGTGACGGCGAATTCACGCACCACATCAAGTGGCACGGATTCAATCATTCGCTCCCACTCGCCCCGCATCGACATTTCGTGGAGCATGAGTCCCAGCTCCCCGCGGCCGTGCGTGTCAAAAACGCTGAGGTAGGTGCGGGTTGAGCCATAAAATGAAATGGGCTGGCGAAGCGCGAGCAGCTTCTGCTCGATCTCGGCCTCGTTCTCTCCGATGACCATCATGCCGCCGCCGGACACCTCGATATCGGAGACATCCCGGCCAGCCTGCGCCGCGCCGCGTGCCAGCTCCGGCAAGGTGATCTCACGAACGTACTTCTCGGTCGTGAAGCTGTGGAGGAGCAGACCGTCCGCCACGCGTCCGGCGACTCGGGTCATGGCCGGTCCGACGGCCGAGATGAAGATCTTGGGCGGCGGCACATCTATCGGTCCCATGTTGAATG
>JASLLE010000081.1 GCA_030747175.1 Dehalococcoidia bacterium
TCATCGCCACGCGGCGCGTACACCAGCAGCCTCATGCTGCCGTTGGCGAACACGGTGTTCGATCGGAGGAGGGCGTCTTCCGGAATACCAGCCTCGGCGGGCGCCAGGGGCCAGTGCAATCGTTCCGGCGCGCCCTCCGACCCGGTCATTACTCGTCCGCCCGACGCACCAGTCGTACGAGGCGCGCGTATTCGCGTTCAACAGACTCGCAAAGCCCTTCCACCGCGGCATACGCGGCCCGGGTCTCCGGATGTTCTTCCTGCCTTGTCCGGAACTCGCCGATCGCTTTGAAATCGGTGATCATCCGCATCATCATCAACACGCCGGTGTTACCGGTCGCCGGCCGTGAAACGCTCGCCTGCGGCGCGCCCAGTAGTTCCCTTATGCCCATCAACTTTTCGACCACGGCGTCTCGTTCCCCGGGTTTGGGACGGAAAATCACGCGTTCCAGGTACGGTGCGTCGTGGTTGCCGGTAAGCGGGTTTGGATCCATTCCGGCGATGCCTTCGCCGACCATATGCGACACGTTGGCGGACATCGCCGCTATCTCGGCCCATGCCTCGACGCTGTAGGGATCGGACGCCAGTTCCTCGACATACGACTGGAGAGCTTCCAGGTCCTGGTCAAACGGCAGGTTGTTGGTAATGAGTTGCCGTTCGGCGGCGATGCTGATAGTGCAAAACCCGCGTGTTCTACGGCTCTTCGTCTTGTACTCAATTATCTTGTCGACGATGTCCTGGCCGCGGCCCGGAAGTGGTGTGACGATCGTCGTGTAAACGTACTGTGGAGACATAGGATCTTTCTTACCCCGCGAAACGGGGTCGTTGTGTTCAATACGCAGCCGTATGCGGAAGTTCTTAAAGGGTGATCAACCGCTAACCCGTGCCCATTTCCGCAGGCTCACCGGCTCCCGGTCAAAGGACTCCCCGAAAAGTCCCACCGTGGTGAAAGACACCTCGGCGACGTATACATTCCCTTCGGCGTCCGTGTCCATGCCGTGCGGCGCCATGAACTGGTCCGGCTCTTCGCCCTGGGTTCCACGGCCAAACCGCGTGACTTCGTTGCCGTCGGGGTCGACGACGATCACGAACAGGCCAAGCCCCGGCACGTGTCTCTGAACCGGCGGCGGGCCGGCTTCCGCGACATACAGGTTCGTGTCGTCGCCCCGACCGGCCGCAATTGCTATTGGCCGGTGGAAGTGCCACTGATCCACGTACTCGCCATCCACCGTGAACACCTGCACCCGGAAGTTCTCACGGTCGCACAGCGCAATCCGGTCATCGCCAATCATTGCGACGTTGTGCGGCAAGGAAAACTGGCTCGGGCCTGTGCCCGGCCCTCCCCACGACTTGACGTGGTTTCCGCCGGCATCGAATTTGTGGATACGGGAGTTGCCATAGCCGTCGGAAACAAAGAAGTCACCCGTCGAGGGCTGAATGGCGACATGCGTCGGCCGGTTGAACATGCCGCCTTCCTGCCACGCGCTTGGCTCGCCCGGGGTGCCCAGCGTGAAGATCACGTTCCCGTTCGGATCGGTCTTCTTGACAGTGTGGTCAAGGTCATCGACCAGGAAAAGATTGCCCTCAGGGTCCACCGTTACACCGTGCGGACGCTGGAAGTCGCCCTGGCCCCATGACTCAATGAAGTCGCCCGCCTTGTTCAGCACCACCATCGGGTAATTACCGCGGTTGAACACATATACGCGATCTCGTTCGTCGTCCACCGCGGCCGCGGTTGCGTCCTTGAAGTAAATCCCATGAGGAATCCGGCCCCACAGGGCGACGGGTTCGTAAACGGTGCTGGAGGTAGCTGGTCCTGGCAAATTGATACTCCTGACAAGCCTCCTCTCCCGGCGGGAGAGATTGAGGTGAGGGAGAAGGCTGAATCACCAACGCCCGCCCTGGGGCTCTCGGAGGGCAGACCAGGGGTCTGCCCCTACGATCCCGTCACGCCTTATTCCTTCGGCGCAGGCTCCTCGCCATCAAAGATGTGAATCCCGGCCCGGTTCGTTACCGCCAGCCGCACGGACGACTCATCGCTGACGGTCGTGATCTTGTGCCGGTAGCCCTTCTCGACGAATACAACATCGCCAGGCCCGGCCCGAAACGGCTCACGCTTGCCGACTTCCCACTCCAACTCGCCCTTGAGCACCACCCACCATTCGTCGAAGTCGGGGTGCCAGTGCGGGTTATTTGAGGCGCCCGGCAGAGAGTGAATAAAGTTGACGCGGTTGCGCTGATCCAGCACTACTTCTTCGCCCCAGTTCGTGTCGGTCCCGTGCCGCTCCAGCATCCACTCGTAAGACGTGTGTATCAGGTTGGCCGGCTCGGCATCGGGCAGCGGGAGAAGCTTCGACGGCTCGATGCCCTTGATGTCGTGGTTGCTCCACTGCGGGCCGACGACGAGGCGCATGTTCCACGGCCCTCTGCCGGTGGAACGGATGTCGTGGCGGAAGCCGCAAGGTGCGATAACTACATCGCCCCACTTCGCTTTGAACGGCTCGTACTGGCCGATCTGGTACTCGGTCTCGCCATCCAGCATGATCCAGAACTCGTTGAAGTCCGGGTGGATGTGCGGGTCCGGCGGCGCATCCGGCGCGGCGGTAATCAGGAGCGCGCGATTGCGACCGTCCTTCGTGAGTAGTTCGCCCCACCGTTCTTCGCCATCGTGCAAAGCGCGTAGATCCGCAAGGTGGGTCACGGACTGGTTAACGGTCGGGGGTGCTGCGATCACCATTCGATGTGACTCCTGCTATTCGGGGCGTGCGTGCGTCAGGCGGGCGGAGTATACATCCGATGGACGGGTCGTCCCGGCATCAGGCGCGGGCGTTCCCAGCGCGCCGCCCCCACAGGGCGCTTTCCATATACAGCCCGTACGACATCACGCCGAGGAGAACTATGTTCACGATGTCCAGGCGGTTCCAACGGGGATCCGGGATCACCTGCCAGTAAGTCATCAAAAGACCGCAGGACACGGTGAAGATAAGAGCGCCGCGGGCGATTAGGCGCCTGGCCTCCGGGTTTGAAGAACCGTGAGCTTCATTCAGCATGAACGCCATCGGCACCAGAGCCAGGCCGACGAGCCGGGTCCAATCCTCGGCGTGCCCGTTCACGAGATAGTCGTTCCCGAATAATTCATTGCTGAAACGGGGCAGGAACACGAACGCCACAGCCCACAACGCCAGGATCACAGCGCTGACACGAAACCAGGACATCACTCCCCTCCGACCGCCGGACTTGCCTCCCTAGAGTCCGGCCATTGAATCATGTCGGCCTGGCAAATACGAGCTAGCTAAGAGGGCAGATATCGACGTAGTTGGCGCGGATATAACACGGCGATCCCGGGTACCTGCATTCCCGGTCGACTGATCCGTCCAGCGGCCTGTTCCTACCCGAACCGGTACTCGTCCACATCACACACCGGCCTGTATCCGATGCTCATGTAGATGTCGTTCGAGGTCCGATTCGACTGGTCCGCGTAAAGGCAGCAGAAGTCACGGCCTTCGTCCAGCATTCGCTGGCTAAGCGCCGCCACGCACGCCGACGCGTAACCACGGGCGCGCTCGTTCCCCGGCGTATACACGGCGTTGATGGTCACCCCGTTCCTGGTCGGCCGATTCCACAGCGCCGTCGAGACAGGACCACCGTTGTCCCACACGAAGATCCGGCCATCGGCGATTCCCGATCCCGCTATCTGCGTACCTGTTTGAGGGTTTGGGATGCCCGTCTCAACAATGAACGCATCGAGCCACTCCGCAAGCAGGTACAGGTCGTCCGGTCCAGCGAGTCGCAGATCGCCGGCCGTTGAGGCCGGTGGGATAACCCGGTCTAACCGGTAGATGCGCTGAGCCAGGCCCGGGCGGACGGTCACGCCCGTAAAGCCCGACCAGGTCGCTGCGAATCTCATCGCAGATTCGGACGGCCCCAGTACGCCCGGCGAGTTTAGCCCGCTGGCATGAAGTTCTGCCGCCAGTAGATCGACAGCCTCGCCCGCCGCCGCCGTCAAGACGACGTTATACGGTGGCGTATGAAACGCGGTAGCGACGAGCTCGCCGCCATCGGACACCGAGGCCCACAGGTTGCGCGTTGCGTCCCCCGGCAGGTTCATCGCTGCCACGCCCAGGGTCAGGCTATTCTCGGCCTCGTTCCGCAGAAGATAAGTCTCGGTGTGACGCAGGAAATCGGCGCCATCTGCGTGCCTGGCAAACTCGAGAGTCATTGTTCCGCCTCCCGGGATCGTGGGGGGACCAAACGCGAAACAGGTGGAGGCGCGAGGATACCCGCTGAAGCCGTACGGGAACATCCCGCCCGAACTCGAACGAGGTTCAGATGAACGACGAAGCACGCCAGGCCCTGGCCCGCGATCAGACCATCGACATCACAACAACCGGCAGCAAGTCCGGCGCTAAGCACAAGACCGAGATCTGGTTCATGTACATAGAGGGACGGGTGTTCATCACCGGCACGCCCGGGCCACGCGACTGGTACGCAAACCTGGCCGCCAACCCGGAGTTCACATTCCACCTGAAGGAATCCGCCAGTATCGACCTCCCGGCGCGCGCCGCTCCGGTCACCGATCCCGCAGAGCGGGAACGCGTGATGTCTGCGCCAGCGACGGAGTGGTATCGCGGACAGGCGAGCATGGAGCAACTCATCGCACGGAGCCCGATGGTGGAGGTCCACTTCGAGTAATCTGCTGGGACAGCCCTCACTGGACAATCGGAGGCAAGCTCATCAATCTCGAAACCGAACAGGCGCTTCAAAACGATCTCGTGGTCGATATCACGACCACGGGCAAGCGAACCGGCGAGCCACGCCGCATCGAGATATGGCTACGCCCCCTGGCCGACCACTACGTCATCGCCGGGTTGCCCGGGCCGCGCGACTGGTTCGCGAACCTCAAGGCGAACCCTGCATTCACCGTCCATCTCAAGAAGACGGTAACGACCGATCTTCCGGCGTACGCAACGCCTGTAATCGACCCGGAAGAGAAACGCCGCGTGCTTGAGACCATGGAACCCCGCCCGGAATCCGATGCCATCGATGAATGGGTCGCCAACAGCCCGATTGTTGAAGTCTGGATTGAGTAAGGCGCCTTTCGTTTGTGGCGATAGTCTCGGCTGCTGCGCTCTGGAGGGAATGCACAACCGGACTTCTCCCTCACCCTCGCCCTCTCCCGCTGGGAGAAGGTTCAAATGTCATCCCGATCCTTCCGGCGGCGGAAGGACGCGGGACCTTCACCGGGACATCGTTTCGCGATAGATACTCCGATTGCGTTGGGCAGTCTTCCCCCCTCACCCTGACCCTCTCCCGCTGGGAGACGGGAGTTCCAAGGACCGTGCATGGGATCGTCACTGATCCGAGGGAAATACGTCGTTTGCCGGGCGATCGACGATGAGACGAGCGAGGTCATCGAAGACGGCGCCGTCTTTCAGCGCGACGGGCAGATCATCGAGATCGGCCCTTACACAGACCTGAAGGCCCGACACGATCCCGATGAAGAGATGGGCGGACGTGACTTCGTTGTGATTCCGGGGTTGGTGAACGCCCACCACCACATGGGGCTCACGCCGTTCCAGCTCGGTTCACTCGACATGCCGCTGGAGCCGGGCATTTTCGCCAAATGGTCCAGCCGTGAGGTCGATCCCTACCTCGACACGCTGTGGTGCGCGCTCCAGATGATCGAGTCCGGGATCACGACCGTGATGCACAACCAGGCGATGGTGCGCACGCCATCGGGCCTTGATTTCTACGACTCTAATGCCCGGATCGTCGACGCCTACGAAGATTCCGGGATGCGCGTCGCCTTCTCCCTTTACAACCGTGACCAGCATTTCTTCACGTCGCAGGACGACGAGGTGTTTCTCGAATCTCTGCCGTCTGCCCTGTCGGATCGTGCACGGAAGGGCATGAGCGCACGGCCGATCACGCTGGACGATCACCTGTCCGCCAGCGAGAAAATGATCGCCAACAAGGCGTCAGACCGGACCCGAATCTTCATCAGCCCGCACAACGTCCACTGGTGCTCGGATGAGTACCTGATTGCGATCAAGGATTTCGCCACTCGTCACTCCACCGGCCTCCACATCCACCTGCAAGAAACTGCCTACCAGAAGACCTACGGCGACGAGCACTGGGGGGTAACGCCGCTGGCGCACCTGGGCGATCTCGGGTTCCTGGGTCCGGAGCTGTCCTGCGCGCATGGCGTATGGCTGACCGATTCCGACATCGACCTCCTGGCCGAGACCGGCGCCTCGATCTGCCACAACCCCAGCTCCAATCTCCGACTCAACAGCGGGATCGCTCCGATCAATCGATTACTGGAGCGCGGCGTTAACGTGGCGATCGGAATCGACGAGGCGGGGATCAACGACGACAACGACATACTGCAAGAAATGCGGCTGGCCCAGAAGATCCACCGGGAACCGGGAGTCGGGATGGCAAACCCTTCGTCGCATCGAATCCTTGACATGGCGACCCGGAGCGGCGCTCGGGTGACTTTTTTCGGCAACGAGACCGGAACCCTGGAAGTCGGGAAACGCGCCGACATGGTGCTCCTGAACCTCGAACGTATCAGCGAACCCTACCTGGATCCGGACACCGACGTCGTCGATGCGGTCGTGTACCGGGGACGCGGCTCGGACGTGGACACGGTGATCGTGGACGGCGAGGTGCTGCTGCGTGGAGGTGTCCATACGAAGTTCGATCGGGCGGAGATAGCGGCGCGGGTACGCGAGTCGTTGGCCGGTCCTTTGAAACCTGACGCCGCTGCACGTGCCCGGCTGAATACCGATCTCAAGCCCTACGTAGAACGATGGTTCGCCAACCAGCCGCTGTCGGAAGGTTCCACGCACTACCGCTACAACGCGCGATAGCCTGGACCCGGCCCAACACTCGGTCATCCCGACCGAAGCGGAGGGACCTTTGCTGCGACATCTCTCTGCCGAAACACGAGGGTTGCGAAGAACTTCAGTCCTCCCTGACCCCATCCCTCTCCCACCAGGAAAGGGGGCAAATAACGCCCTATTCGACGCTGATCCGTATCCGAACATCACCTTCCGTGATGTCGATCGCAAAGCCGCCGTCGGCCAGGATTTCGTCCAGGCGTTCTGCATTCAGGTTCTTAAAATCCAGGTCAATCCCCCGCTCGCCGAGCGCCTCCGTCACCCGATCCGCAGCCGGGCCCGGGATCAACGATGTCAATAACGCCCCGGCCTTGATCAATCCGATGGGCACACGGATGTTCAAGCGATCCGCGTTCGGGTCGGCCCCGGCATCGACCCGAGGATCGACTCGCACGCGGATGTAGGCCCCGCCTGATCCTTCGCGGTAATGATCGCGAAGGTCACCACGTCGACGAGCGCGATCGCGTCGTGACCTATCTCGCCCACCTCTCGCCCGGTCTCCTCCGCCCGTCTCAGGTCCAGGAGGTTCGGGGGTCGCGGCGCCACTCACCAGCGCAAGCAAATGCTTCGCTTCCTCGGCCGTGATTTTTCCGTTTGCCAGCAGGTCAAGCACCTTGTTACGGGGGTCCGTATCACTCGTCATGACAACCGCTCAATCGCCTCGGCGGCGGTGATCGACCCCTGGGCCAGCAACTCCAGCACGCCTTCGCTGTCCTGGCCGATGTCGTAAGGAGGCGGCGACGGGTCGTTTTCGATCATCGGCAGCGCATCCGAGATCCGGTTGAGCCTGTTTTTTACCGTCGGGTAGCTGATCCCGAAGACACGTTCCATCTCCTTGATGGAGCCGTGGCTGCGTACGAAAGCCATGACGAAAACAAGATCGTCCGGCGACAGCATCGCCAGCGCCGGCGGGTCGAATCCCCCTTCGATCGCCGTCTCGCCGTCGGCGAGACGGACGCGCTCGACCATGAAGGCGTCGCCCCGGGTCAACTTCAGCAGATCCTGCCAATCTCGCGCCATATTTCAGTGCATCCCCGTGAAACTTCAAGAAAATCAAAGGTCGGTTGTATTATATTAACTCCCCATATATATTATCTCAAGTCGGAGTTTGATTTTCACAAGCAATCCGTCCTGATATCTCAACTTTGTCCCAAGAACCACCACACCTGCACAGCAATCTGAAGGGGGCGCTCATCTCGGTCGAACCGCTTGGCGGTATGAAACGGGACGAAATACCCGGCTCCATGGTTCCCCGCCGTTACATCGTGGCGGTTGTCGTGTTCCTGGCGAACTCGCTCGCCGTCGGCGGCGTCATGCTCACATTCGGGCTGTTTGTAGAACCCCTTGAACAGGAGTTCGGCTGGAACCGTACCGAGATTTCAAGCGTGCTGACCGCCGCACTCCTCGTCAGCTTCCTGACGGCCCCGATCGGCGCCGCCGCAGACCGTCTCGGCGCACGTAAAGCGATGGTCGGCTCGTTGCTGCTGGTGGCGCTAGGTCTCGGTCTGCGGCCCTTCATGACCGACCTCTGGCACTTCTATGCGCTCACCGCTATCGTCGCTATCGGATTGCCCGGCGCAACCGCGTTGACGACGGACCGTCTCATCTCAAGCTGGTTCGTTCGCACCCGGGGGCGGGCCCTCGCCATCACCGGGGCGGGAAATCAGGTCGGCGGCCTGACCATCCTTCCGGCAATAGCTCTAGTCGTAGCCATGTCAGGATGGCAGACGGGATTCTTCGTACTATCCGCGTTGTTCGTGCTTGGAGCGATCGTCGCATTTGCCCTCGTCCGTGAACCGCGGCAGCGTCCCGGGCCGGACGACGAGAAGCCGAATGAGCCAGACGTGCCCCTTTCGGGCGCACTTCGCTCGGTGGCGTTCTACTCGCTCATGGGCGTCTTCGTCTCGTCGGCGATGACGGAGATGGTGATGTTCCCGCAGCTGATCCCCCACCTACAGAACGAAGGTCTTTCGGACGGCAGGGCCACGGCCGCCCTCGCCGTTGTGTCGTTCGGCGGTCTGCCCGGCAAACTGATCCTTGGACGTCTCGCGGAACGCTGGACCGGTCGCAGAACACTTGCGCTCAGCATGCTGATGATTATGAGCGGGACGCTGATGCTGGCGGTCGCCGGCGGTTCAGCGCTCGTCTGGCCGTCGGTGGCGCTGTTCGGCGCCGGGTTCGGCGCGCTCGGCGTGTTGTACGCGCTCGCAATCACCGAGTTATTCGGTCTGAGCGCGTACGGTTCGATCCTCGGGGCGTTCAAATCCGTCACGGCACTCGCCGTACTCCCCATCCCTCCCCTCGCCGGATTGGTGTTCGATCTCACGGGCAGTTACCAGTTGATCCTGTTCCTGGGAACGGCGATGGCGGCCATCGGCATCCCGATGCTGCTATTTGCCAGGCCCGGCAAACAGAACGGCGACCCGCAGGGGACGAGAACAATCCCATGCCCATCCTGAACTCGATCAACGTCATTCTGGACTTGATTCAGGGTCCGCGCATTCCACCTCCGGAAAATCCAATTCGGGCGCAGAAACCATACAGGCCACGCCCTCCCGTGCAGGTGGTTGGTACGAGACCCGATCCAGTATCAAGTTCAGGATGTCACCGGCCTATCCTCGCGGTGAATAGTCACAGACCGCGATCCGTGATCTGCCAACTTCACTCAGGCTCACCGGGTCCATCCGCGTCCGCCTTTGCTATGCTGATATGAACGGGTTTGCGAAGGGTACGGGTCGATCAACCTCCGGTCTGGCCGACACGCCGGCGCACGGGGCCGTACGAAGAAACCAGCCTACGGAGAGAACCCATACCAGCCACCGACTCCCCGGGCATCGAGGCCGGGGAAGCATCGACCGTCGATACCGCCCCAGCGGCCTCCCCGGAATCCGCCGTCGCGCGGACCGGCATCTACCGAGGCTGGCCCATAGCCGGCGTCGCTTTCCTCTCGTCTGGACTCGCTATCGGAATGGCCCAGTACGCGTACGGCTCGTTCGTGGTGCCGCTGGAAGAAGAGTTCGGCTGGACCCGCACCCAGATCAACTTCTCCCTCACACTCGGGCTGACCACCGGATTCATGTCGCCACTCGTCGGTCGATGGATGGACCGGTTCGGCGCGCGGCCCGTGATGGTCATCTCTCTTCTGTTCCTCGCAGCTGGATTCCTGTTGCGGGCGGTAATGACAAATGCCGGCAACGTGACGATCAACGTGTCCCCCAATTTCCTGGTCTGGCAACCGGACTGGCACTTCACCTTTCTGACCCAGTTCTACCTGTTCAGCCTCCTCCTGTTCATCGGGTTTCCTGGCGCGACGGTCATGCCGGCCGGTCGGTTGATATCGGTCTGGTTTGCGCGAACGCGCGGGCGGATGATGGGGATCGTAACGGCCGGCAACAACTTCGGCGGGTTGACTATGGTCCCGCTCGGCGCCTTCGTTATTGCAGCTGCGAGCTGGCGGTGGGGCTATGCCGTGTTCGGGATCATCATCATCGGGATCGCGATCGCCGCCTGGTACATAATCAGGGACCGGCCTGAAGATGTCGTAAAAGAAACGGACAAGCGCTGGGCGCCGGCGGGAATGGACAGGGCCGCCGCAGCGGCCGCAGCCGCTGGCTACACCGTCAGGGAGGCCGTGCGGATGAAGGCTTTCTACTTCATCTCGCTGGGCCTGACCGCTGCCATGTTCACTTACTCGGCGGTGTTGACGCAGATAATTCCGCACATGGAGGCCGAGGGGTTTTCCAAGAACGAGGCCGCTGCCGGGATCTCCATCGTCGCCGCGTTCGGCATCGCCAGCAAGATCATCTTCGGCCGTCTCAGTGAGACGATCACCGCCCGCTGGGCGACCGTCATCAGCCTCGCCATCCAATCGGCCGGGCTCGTTCTATTCATCACGGCAGGCGGCTCCAACCTCGCCTGGGTAGCGGTCGTCGTGTTCGGCACGGGCTTCGGTGGGCTGGGCGCACTGATGCCCCTTGTCGTCACCGAAGCCTTCGGGATTCGGCACTTCGGAAGCATCATGGGGCTGATAAGCATGGTGGGCGTGATTCCGGTCGTCGCGGGTCCGCTGATGGCGGGGATAGTCTTCGACAGGACCGACAGCTACGACATCGCCTTCGGCATCACCATCGTCATGTTCGTAACCGGCGCGCTATTCATGACGCTGGCGGGGCGGCCACGTCCAGCAACGCCCGGGTCCGTTACGGGAGCCTAGCTGCCCGCCTCCGTCTTGACCTCTGCCTCCAGCCTCCGCATGTATTTCAGGCTGCGGGTGTCCATCTCAAACTGGTCCCCTACCCGGCCGCCCTCGATCGCAACGTAGCCGTCGTACCCGGCCTGGACCATTGCCGTCATCAGGAAGCGGTAGTCCATCTCGCCGTCCTCCAGCGAGACTTTCCACCCTACCGACCGCTCATTCTCCGGGTGAACCACCCGCACCACGTTCTTGCAGTGCCAGTAAACGGACAAATCCGCCAGCGCCCGAACGTTGTCCTCGGGCGTCTCTTCGGGTTCGTGGTAGGCCCACGCCACGTTGCCGATATCCGGGTTGATGCCGAAGTTGGGACGGTCCACGAGGTCACACAACAACCGCGCCGACCACGAGTTGTCCACCGGCGAGGCGTGATGCATCTCTATGGCGATCGTGATCCCGCGGTCAGCCGCCGCGTCGCAAACCGGGCGTATCGAGTCCGCGACGCGCTCGTACAGGTAAATCGAGGCGTCTCGGCTTGAGTCCTGGGAATAGACCTGGCCGGTCGGTTCCCACCCTGGCGGCAGGTAGCGTTGAGGCGCCATCAGGTTGCCCACGACAAGCGACGAACCGACGGCCTCGGCGTAGTCCACGCTCCGACGCATGACGCCCAGGTTGCGGATAGCGGACTTCGCCTCGATCAAAGAACCCCCGGCCCGCACGGCGACTATCGGAAGATCGTAGCCTTCGAGCCGCTTCTTGAAGCCCTCCACACCGGCGTCACCGTCCAGCAGGTCGAGCGTGTTCGCTCCAACCTCAAGCCCGTCATACTCATCCTTGCTCACGGCACGAAGCCAGCCATCCGTGAAATGTTCCGGGGCGGCCGTCCAGGTGCTGTGCACATCCGGGAACGCGGCCTGTCGCCGGTTGGCGTAGCAGTATTTCATTTGATCCTGCTTCTCCTCGTGGCTCCGATCATGATCCGACCGATGCACTGGCGTATGGCAATACGCCCGGCCTTCGAGAGCCTCAGGGAAAGGGCTCCGACCAGGCTCTGACACACGTCGACAAGCCACCAGACCGCATGGCGGAGGCGCCCTGAGTTTCTCGCTGGCGCCCCGAGACTCGCGAGGGCCCGCCCGCGGGCGGATCGTCATCCGCCCCTACGCGTTCACGTCTCGAGGTCGTTGCGCCTTAACCCCGTCCGGCGTCGATGTCCGCCATGACCGATTTCGCGTACTCCACGCTTCGTCCATCGGCGAGCCACTGGTCGCCGGCCCATGCGCCTTCAATAGCCATGTAGCCCTGGTAATTGGCCTCCACCATCGCCGTGATCGCGTACCGGTAATCGATCTCGCCGTCCGGGAGGGCGACGCGCAGGAACACCGAGCGCTCGTTCTCCGGGTGATGCACCCGGAACAGGTTCTTGCAGTGCCAGTAAACGGAGATCGGGGCGACCGACTTGATGTGCGCGTCGGTCGTTTCCTCCGGCGTGTCGTACGTCCAGTAGACGTTGCCGAGGTCCGGGTTGATACCAAAGTTATCTCGATCCACCAGGTCATTGATCAGGTGCGCCGACCACGAGTTGTCGACGAGAGTGTTCTGGTGAACCTCGACCGAGATCTTGATGTCCTTGTCGGCGGCCACGTCACTTGCACTTTGCAGCTCAGTTGCGAGTCGCTCGTAGTCGTAGATCATGGCGTCCCGGCTTGAGTCCTGAGCGACGGTCCAGCCGGTACTGCTGCCGGGCTTTCCCGGATAGCGTGCGGGAGCGCCCAGCGCGCCGTTGATGACGTCTGCGCCAACCGCCTGCGCTGTATCGACCATCCGGTGAAGTCGATCGCGATTCTCTTTGAAGCCCTGCGCCGCCGTGAGAGACCCACCGGAGCGGATAACCATCGCCGGGACGCCGTGATCGGCCAGTCGCTTACCGAAATCCTTGACCTTCTGCGCCGATCCGAGCGCTTCGAGCGCCGGGGAACCGATCTCCATGCCGTCCATTCCGATGTCCTGGCATCTGTCGAGAAACTGGTCCGTGTAGTCCTCGGCCTTGACATCCCAGTTAGGCTGGCTGGCCGGATACAGAGCATGGCGGCGGTTTGCGTAGCAGAACTTCATTGATCGGACCTTTTAGCGAGCTAACTGGTTGGCGAATCGGGGTGACATCCGGACCCCACCACGGCAGGGCCGTATTAGCTTTGTCTGAGCGGCGCGGAGTCTAGCACAGGGATGGCCGATATCAGATGTTCAATCCCCATGTTCCGCTCACAAACATCCGAGCATCACGCCTGTATGATGGCGCCGCTCTTGAAATGACGGGCTTGTTGATGGGTTGCGCCCGCAATATAAATGCCCTGGTCGCACAGTCTTCTCCCTCACCTCAATCCTCTCCCGCTGGGAGAGGAAGTCCCTTCTCCCGGCGGGAGAAGGTGCAGGATGAGGGAGAAGTTGATCCATCGCCGTAGTACGTCCAATGAATCACGCCTCTGCATCGATCAATAGGTAACCCACCAACAAGGAGTCCCGCCCCGCATGAAGATCACGGACATCAAGGTCTGGCCGACTCGCGTCGCAGCGAACCGATCCTGGATATTTGTCGAGGTCAACACCGACGAAGGCATCACCGGGTTCGGCGAGGCGACCAACTCCGGCGGCGGCGGCGTGATCATGGTCGCCCGGATGGTGGAGCTGGTCCGTGAGACGGTGCAGGGAGCGGACTTCGCAGAGGGTTTGATAGGCCAGAACGCCAATGAGATCGAGCGCATCTGGCACAACCTGTACCGAAGATTCACCACGCTTGGCCCCCGCGGACTGGTCACCTCCGTCATCAGCGGTATCGACATGGCGCTCTGGGATATCAAGGGCAAGGCCCTGGGAGTGCCGGTTTACGAACTGCTGGGCGGCAAGGTCAGGGACAGCATCCAGCTTTACACGCACGTAGGTCACCAGGACGATCCGAACGCAGCGGCACAACACGCACGTGAGCTGGTGGACATGGGCCACACGGCGCTCAAAACCGATCCCTTCTCCAACGAAATGGGCCAGCACCACCGCCGTTATATGGATGGCCGTATCTCCGCGGCCGGCGCACAGCTTGGCGTCGATGTCATGACCGCCGTACGGGAGGAGGTCGGTCCGGACATCGACCTGATGATCGACGCACACGGCAACTTCAACGTGCCCACCGCTATCGAACTCTGCAACCGCATGAAACACGTGGATCTGAACTGGTTCGAGGAGCCGGTCCAGCCGGAAAGCATCAACGCCCTCCGGCAGGTGAAAAACGGGACCGACGTTCCCCTGTGCGTCGGCGAACGGCTGTACACGCGGTACGACTTCGCAGACGTGTTGTCGGAAGGTCTCGCGAACTACATCATGCCGGACATATGCTGGACCGGCGGGATCTCCGAGATGCGAAAGATCGCCACGCTCGCAGAAACCTATTACGTGCCGATCAGCCCGCACGACGCGCTGGGCACTTTGAACGTCGTGGGCGGAGCGCACGTCATGATGGCGACGCCGAACTTCGATCGCCTCGA
>JASLLE010000082.1 GCA_030747175.1 Dehalococcoidia bacterium
CAGTTACTTGAAGCATCGTGCTATGTGTTGATTACCTCTGTTGCGGCGCAGCCGTACTGGAGCGGCGTGACCGGGTTGTGGGTCGAGTACAGTTTCAGGTGATTCAAAAGTCGCGTGCGCGTCTCATGTACGGCCCGTCGCTAAACGTTCGGACTATCCAACGGCCCCTTCGAGAGAGACCTTCAGGAGTTGTCCGGCCTCCATCGCGAACTCGAAAGGCAGCTCCTTGATCACTTCCCGGGACCAGCCGGTGATGATCATGTGGTGCGCCTCTTCCTCGGAGATTCCGCGTGAGCGCAGGTAGAAAAGCTGGTCGTCGGACACCTTGGATGTTGAAGCTTCGTGCTCAAGCCGGGCCGTGGGATTCCGGACTTCGATATAAGGCACCGTGTGCGCGCCGCATTTGTCGCCCACCAGCAGAGAGTCGCACTGGGTGTGATTAACGGCGTTCTCGGCCGTGGGCATGATCTTGACCTGCCCGCGGTAGGTGTTCTGGCCCTGTCCGGCCGAGATCCCCTTGGCAACGATGGTGCTCTTCGTGTTTTTGCCGATGTGGATCATCTTCGTGCCGGTATCGGCCTGCTGGTGGTTGTTCGCCAGCGCCACCGAGTAGAACTCGCCGGTCGAGTTGTCACCCTGGAGGATGACGCTCGGGTACTTCCACGTGATCGCAGATCCGGTCTCGACCTGCGTCCAGGAGATTTTCGAGTTGGCCCCGCGGCAGATCCCGCGTTTGGTTACGAAGTTGTAGACCCCGCCCTCGCCTTCCTTGGTGCCCGGGAACCAGTTCTGGATGGTGGAGTACTTGATCTCGGCGTCTTCGTGGGCCACCAGCTCCACGACCGCGGCGTGCAACTGGCTGGTCTTCCGGAAGGGCGCCGTACACCCCTCCAGGTAGCTCACGTACGCTCCCTTGTCGGCCACGATCAGGGTCCGCTCAAACTGGCCCGTCCCTTCCGCGTTCATACGGAAGTAGGTCATCAGCTCGATCGGGCAGCGAACTCCCGGCGGGATGTAGGCGAACGATCCATCGCTGAAGACGGCCGAGTTGAGCGAAGCGAAGAAGTTGTCGCTGTACGGGACGACCGATCCGAGGTACTTCTTGACGAGATCGGGATGGTTCTTGACCGCCTCGCTGAAGGAACAGAAGATGATCCCGAGCTTTTCAAGCTGTTCTGTGTACGTGGTCGCAACAGAGACGCTGTCGAACACGGCGTCAACGGCAACACCCGCTAGCTTCTCGCGCTCCTGCAACGGGATACCGAGCTTGTCGAAGGTAGCCAGCATTTCCGGGTCGACGTCGGCCAGGCTCTTCGGAGCTTCTGTCTGTGACGACTTCGGCGCGGCGTAGTAGTAAACCTCGTTGTAGTCGATCGCCGGGTACTCGATCTTTGCCCAGTCCGGCTCGCCCTGGGCCTTCGCCATCTTCACCCAGTGGCGATAGGCCTGTAGCCGCCACTCGAGCAACCACTCCGGCTCGTCCTTTTTGGCCGAGATGAGCCGAACGATGTCTTCGCTCAACCCCTGGGGAGCGAAATCCTGTTCAACATCAGTAACGAAGCCCCATTTATACTCGCCACCGCTGAGATCGCTCTCGCGAGAAATGGTATTCGGGGTTGCCAAGCAGCGCGCCTCCGGCTGTTTTTCCTGTTCAGTGCGATCCCGAATCGACGGTGAACGCTCTAATTCCCACGTTCAGCCCAATCGTGACGGGATCACGGATAATCTAATGTTGACCATTTAGGTCAACATCAGGGTAGACACCGCGCGAATGAGTGTCAACGAATTTCGTCGCCACCTATCTTCGCGCCTCGTGACTGCCTCACACACCTCACACATTTATCACGAGCGCAGCCCATATCCTGGCAACAACAAGCCACCCCGGATTTGACTGGATCCGGATTCCCAACGGTCAACGGAATACGCTCTGTCCTTGGACTCCACGATGATCGCCTTGATTTCCGCATCGCCGGTGTTGCCTGCCGTGTGCCTCCAGGGTTCGCTCCACACAATGTGGCCGTCCGGGATCTCCGCGTCCATCGAAAAAAACATCCGGAAGAGCGATATGTGCCTTGCCACCCGTCAAAAGGATGACCGTCTCGGCCGTGTGCGAGTGCTCAACGTCCGACTGCCCCGCGGGCAGTGTCATATCAAGCACGCGCACGGTCTCGTTCTCAAACGAAACCGGGCACCCGTCGGGCGATACTTCTAGGGGATCGATGTAAGTACGAGTGAGTCGTATCGCCACCAGATGAGTTCGTTGTATGGCAAAAGAAGAAGGAAATACCGACCGGTTTGCGGCCGCCCGTAACGAATTGCTGGACTCGGTCTTGCCATCCGCCGGGCGATTCCAGAGGAGTGACGAGCGTGTCCGCGCGGCCATGAGGCGGGTCCCGCGCGAAGAGTTCGTACCCCCGGAAGTCATCGGCGACGCATACCGAAACATCGCTTTGCCGATAGGCGAAGGTCAGACCATTTCGCAGCCGTTGATCGTGGAACAGATGACCACCGCGCTCCAGACTCGGCCCTCTGACCGTGTTCTGGAGATCGGCGCCGGATCCGGTTACCAGGCGGCGGTACTTTCCTTGCTGGTCGCCGAGGTGATCACGACCGAGCGGATCCCGAGGCTCGCAGACGAGGCGCGGGCACGTCTGAGGCGCCTGAAATACGGGAATGTGCGCGTGATGCACGCACTGAACGAGCTCGGCTGGAAAAAGGAAGCCCCTTACGACGGCATCATCGTCACGGCGGGGGCGCCGGAACTCCCCCTGCAACTGCTCGATCAACTCATGCCGGGTCGTAATCTGGTTATACCCGTCGGGGCGCTCGGGAAGCAGGAACTGTTGGTCGTCAAGAAGACCGCGAGCGGTCACGAGATCGATAACCTGGGCGCGTGCGCCTTCGTCCCGCTCATCGGCCCGGAAGCATGGCCACCCGACTCAATTTAGGGGCCGCCATGCCCTTCAGGTCAGAATTCCGAACGTAATCCACGCCGGCGCTGAGTTATACTCGTGGCCGCAGTTTTCGCCTGCTTGCCCGGCGATGCGCCCCAACCAGCAACCACCCGTATTCGCGCGTCAGGAGTCAGTTCGATAGTGGAGTACGAGGCCGTAATTGGACTTGAGGTTCATGTCCAACTCAACACGAGGAGCAAGATGTTCTGCTCGTGTGGCGCTGACTACCAGGCGGCCGAGCCGAATACGCGCGTCTGCCCTGTCTGCATGGCCCTGCCCGGGGTGCTTCCAGTGGTCAACCGTGCCGCGGTCGAGTCTGCGATCAAGATCGGCCTTGCGCTCAACTGCGGAATTGCCGAGATCACGAAGTTTGACCGCAAGAACTACCCCTATCCGGACCTGATGAAGGGGTACCAGATCTCGCAGTTTGACATGCCGATATGCAACGAAGGATGGATGGATGTCCAGCCGGAAGGCGAGCCGGACACGCGCATCGGCATCACGCGCGTGCACATGGAAGAAGATGTCGCCCGACTGATCCACGTGGAGAATCCGGGAAGTTCCGCTCACTCCCACACGCTCATGGACATCAACCGCGCCGGCGTCCCGCTTATGGAGGTCGTCTCCGAACCGGATATCCACACACCTGCACAGGCCGAGGCTTACATCCTCAAGCTCCAGGACATCATCCGTTACCTCGGTGTCGGCACCGCCAACATGGAAGAAGGCAGCTTCCGGGTAGACGCAAACATCAGCGTGCGGCCCGCCGGTTCCGACGAATTACGGGAGCGCGTCGAGGTCAAAAACATGAACCGGGTGCGCGCCGTGGTGCGGGCGCTTGAATATGAGATCAAACGTCAGCCAGAGGTATGGGAATCTGGCGGCAGGGTCGAGATGGAGACCCGGGGCTGGGATGATGTCGCAGGCGTCACCATCGTCCAGCGAAGCAAGGAAGAGGCGCACGACTACCGTTACTTCCCCGAGCCGGACCTTCCACCGCTCGAGATCGATCGCGCCTGGGTGGAGGAGATCACATCTTCTCTCCCGGAGTTCGCAGACCATCGCCGGTCACGGTTCGAGAGCGAGTACGACCTCAGCGAGTACGACGCCGCTCTGCTCACTTCCTCCCGAGCGACGGCCGATTATTTCGAGGCCGTGGTCTCCGCCGCGGCGCTCGCCGGTGAAGAACGGGCGGCGTTCGCCAAGGAGGCAGCGAACTGGGTCAACGGCGAGCTGGCACGCCTTTTGAACGCGCCGGAAGGCCCGTCCGAGATCGATGACACGAAGATCAAACCCGGGCAACTATCCGCGCTCGTAGCAACCTTCCAGGCCCGGACCATCAGCAACGCGGCTGCACGTGAAGTACTTGAAGAGATGTGGTCGTCCGGCGCGGACCCGGACGCCGTTGTCGCGGAACGCGGGCTGCTAAAGGTAAGCGGAACGGATGAGCTTCTCCCGGTTGTGAGAGAAGCGATCGACAACAACCCGAACGCAGTAGAGGACTTTATCGGCGGCAAAGAAACCGCCGTCAGGTTCCTCGTCGGACAGGTAATGAAGGCGACGCGCGGCCGTGCGGACGCCGGCGTCGCCGCAGACCTGCTCACCCAGACTCTTGAGGAAGTGAAGGCCGCGCGTTAACGTTGATTAACACCCCACCCTGCGCCGGGCAGTTCCCGATGTCTTATCCGGGACGGCGCAACCAGGTCCGGGGTCAGCGGAGTACCGATGAATAGCAATCTTCTCAGCATCGTGGAAATCGTCATCGCAGTCACCCTTGCCGGGGTGATCCTCCTGCAGGTACGCGGCTCCGGCACGACCCTGTTCGGACAGGCCGAGAGTTCTTTCCGCACACGCCGCGGTATTGAGCGGTTCCTCTTCCGCGGTACCATCGTGCTGGCGGGCCTCTTCGCGGTGATCGCCGTCCTCACGGCCCGGTATAACTAGGGCCCTGCCGGGCGGCTAATTGGGGCGGCGGAATGACGTGCGCCGCCCACGCATACGCACCCATGCCGAGGCTCTCGTCCGTGTCCTGAGGTCTTCGAAGGACGGACGTCCACCATCCCCCTCTCCCCGTGGGAGAGGATTCAGGTGAGGGGAACATGGTCGGATCGCAATCCGGGCATGTGTTCCAGCGCATTAATCCATCGCCGGGGTCCTCCGCCGTTGTAGGCAAACCCGGCCCTTCGAGAGCCTCAGGCGCTAATGTTCACCTCGGAACGTTGGCATCCATACCATCTCCGCGCGTTCTCTTTCCCGCCTACAATGCGCCGAGATCTTCCACAGAAACGTGTAGGGCCGTATGGCAATACGCCCGCGGGCCGGGCTTGCCCCGCCCCTACGTCCACCACTGGCGTTAAGAGGTTGGGATGACCACCACTTCTGAGAACTCCGGCGCCCCCGAGATCATCATCACGGACGATCGGCACGTCCGGACGATCCAGTTGAACCGGCCGCACAAGAAAAACGCCCTGTCGCAGACGCTTGCGTGGGACATCATCCGGACTATCGACGACTCCGCGTCGGATGACGACGTCTGGGTCGTGGCAATAACCGGAATCGACGACTGTTTCTGCTCGGGCGTAGACCTGACCCCCGCGGGCAACGCGCCGGATCGCGGGCCGATGTCCGAGATACAGTCGCAGATCGATGATCTCAGCTGGGTGGGTCATTTTCCGCTGGCGATCAGACAGCGATGTGACAAGCCCGTCGTGGCCGGCCTCAACGGCGTCGCCGCCGGGGCGGGCATGGCGCTTGCGATGGCCTGCGACATGCGGATCGCCGCCGAAAGCGCGTGGTTATTTCCGGGCTACTCGCGCATCGGTGGATCACCCGATGGCGGGTTGTCATGGACGCTGCCGCAGGTCATCGGCTATGAGAAGGCGATGCGATTCCTGCTGGAGAACAAACGAGTCGACGCTGATGAAGCATTAGCGCTCGAGTTGATCGGTGAAGTCGTGCCGGATGACCAGTTTCAGGCCCGGTTCGCCGAGTACTGCCACTCCCTGACAACGATCTCCCCTATTGCCGCGCGCCTGACAAAGCGCGTTGTACGCGAAGCAACAAAGATCGATATCGAGGCACAGGTCCGTTACGAGCTACAGACCATCGGCACTGCCTTCGCCAGCGAAGACGGGCAGGAATCCCGTAGGGCGTTCCTGGAACGGAGGACTCCGGAAATCAAGGGACGGTAGAGGCTCTTCAGACGCCAGTGCAAATGCCCTCATCACCACGATAGTGAAGGTCCAGACACGCCAGACGCTCGATTACGCGCCCCGGGGACCGAATCTGGATTCTCGACTATCCGGAAATGACGGAATTTGCATCGTATGAAGATGAACACCATCCCGTCACGCATGCATACCGTCAGACGGCCGGTCCCCCGACGATGAACCTCGCCAATGCCGCCCGTGCCGTAAAGCCATACATCGCGGGAAACCTGTATTTTTCGCTCGGCGTCAGCGCCGTTTCAGGCCTGAGCAACTCACTCACAAGTTTCATCCGTCACGACGCTGGCCTTGCCGAGGGTGCGCTCGACTTCTTTCACGCCTTCGGCGGCAACTTCGGCTTGGGACTGATCGTCAACTTCATCCCGGCTACTTTCAACCAGAAATTCAAGGACACCAGCTACTTCTGGTTGACCGGAAACCTCATGATGCTGGGCATGAACGCGCTGATGCTCGGGCTCCACATCGTGATCCGAACAGAGAACCCGATCGAGGCTCGAATACTGCCAACGGTCGCCAGCCAGATCCTCCAGAACATCCTGATCGTGCGGCAGATTCGACGGGAATCGACCGTGGCCGGCCCATCAGTCTAAATCCGGCTCCAGGTCGTGCCCTCCGGCCCGTCCTCTATGGCCACTCCAGCCTCGATCAGCTCGTCACGGATCGCGTCTGCGGCAGCGAAGTCTCGGTTAGTGCGCGCCTCGGCCCTGCTCGCGATTCGCGCGTCGATGTCCTCGTCCGATAGTCCGTCCTCTGACGCTTCGGGCTCGGCCAGCATAAGGCCCAGTACGGAAACCAGGGATCGCATCTCTCCCTGCGCTTCTGTGAGGTTGTGTCCGGCATCGCGTCCCCGGTTGATTTCGTGGGCCAGGTCGAAGATCGCAGCGAGGGCCTGCGGGGTGTTCATATCGTCTTCCATCGCCTCGATGAAACGCGTTTTGAACGGAGCCGGATCCACTGACTCGCCGGTGTTGCCCTCGGACTCGGCGGTCGCGGCCTGCCTGAGCCTGCGAGCCGCGCGCTCCTGCGTGTGAATGTTGTCCTCGTCGTAAAGAAGCGGGCTTCGGTAGTGGGAAGTCAGGATGTACATGCGGATGGCGTCGGCGCTGTTGCTGTCCAGTGCGTCCCGCACCGTCACAAGGTTGCCGAGCGACTTGCTCATCTTTGCGCCGTCCAGCCTCAGCAGGCCGTTGTGCAACCAGAATCGGGCGAACGGTTTCTCGCCGGTGAACGATTCGCTCTGCGTGAGCTCGTTCTCATGGTGCGGGAACACCAGGTCCAACCCCCCGCCGTGGATATCAATCGTCTCGCCCAGGTACTCGAGCGCCATTGCGCTGCACTCGATATGCCAGCCCGGGCGTCCCTGGCCCCAGGGACTGTCCCACGCCGGTTCGCCGGGCCTCGAAGCCTTCCACACCGCGAAGTCGGCCGGGGCTTCCTTGCCCGGCTCGATCTCATTCCGAACGCCTTCAAGGAGTTCGTCCACCGTCCGGCCACTGAGCTTGCCGTACTCGTTGTCGCTATCGACCCTGAAGTAGACGCTGCCGCTTTCGTCCGTCGCCGGGTAAGCGTTGCCCTTCTCGATGAGCCCCTCGATCATCCGGAGGATTCCAGCGATCTCGTTGGTCGCCCGCGGGTGAACCGTCGCACGCTGGACGTTCAAATCGTCCATGTCCGTAAAGAACTCTTCGATGTATTTCTCGGCCACTTCTTCGGATGACAGGCCCTCTTCGTTAGCCTTCGTGATGATCTTGTCGTCGACATCCGTGAAGTTCTGGACCCGGCGCACCTCGTAGCCCCGGAACTCGAGGTACCTGTGCAGCACGTCGAACACGACCGAACTGAGAGCGTGGCCGACGTGCGACGAGTTGGATGCGGTAATGCCACAGACGTACATCGTGACGGCATCGCCCGCAGGTTCAAAGTCGCGTTTATCGCGCGTGAGTGTGCTGTAAAGCTTCATGAGACTCGTGTCGGCTGGCGCGTGCTGTCCACGCGATTGGATTATTTTGAGGGCTTTGGCGAGAGCGTAACGATTGCCTGTGCGGCGATCCCCTCTCCTCGTCCGATCGCCCCGACATGATCTGTTGATGTGATCTTGATACTGACGGAACCGGAAGCTATCGAGAGTGTCTTGGCGATCGATTCAGCGATGCGATTCACGTACGGAGCCAGCTTTGGCTGCTGGGCGATAATTGTAGCATCGAGATAGGCGACGACCCACCCGGCATCGCCCGCCATGGAAGCCGCCCGTTTTAGCAGTCCCCGGCTGTCGATTCCGGCGTACGCGGGATCGCTGGACGGGAAGTTGGATCCCAGGTCGCCCAGTCCGGCGGCGCCAAGAACCGCGGATGCAAGCGCATGCAATAGAACGTCACCATCCGAGTGGCCTTCAAGGTGACCATCGTGGTCGATGTCCACGCCGCCGAGACGCAACGGTCCTCCGGCTGCGAACGCGTGGCCGTCGAAGCCCGTCCCCCACCTGTGCGCACCGGAGGTCGCAACGAGGCCTTTACGCCGGGCGATGATGGCCTCCGCTGTGTCTGTATCGGCCGGCGTGGTCAGCTTGATATTGTCCGGGTGCCCGTCGAACAAGACCACCGCCCCGCCGGCGAGTTCGATGAGTGACGCGTCGTCGGTAACGTCCTCGGATGTCCGAAGCGCCGGAGCCAGGATATCCAGCCGGAAAACCTGGGGGGTCTGGATGGCACGCAGGCGCGTGCGATCAAGTGTCCCGGTAACAACCCCGTCCGCTCCCACGTTCTTGATCGTATCGGAAACGGTTAGCGCGGGAACCGCCGCGCCCGTTGCGGTGGCGGCGGCCAGGCCTCTCATCACCATGTCCTCATCCACGAACGGCCTCGCCCCGTCGTGTATCAGCACCATCTCCACATCAGCCCCGGCATCGGCCATCAGACGATCAACGCCGTTGGCGGTCGAGTCCTGCCGCCGCTCTCCTCCATCTACAACCGCCAGGACCTTGTCGAATCCGGACGCCGAAACCAGATGTTCGATTTCATTCCGGTTCGCGTCGGAGGCTACTACGACTATCGCGCTGACTCGCTCCGAGCGTTGAAATACATCCAGTGAGTAGGCAAGTACCGGCCGTCCCGCGAGTTCCAGCAGCATCTTGTCGCCGCCCATACGCGTGCTCCCCCCGGCTGCGAGAAGTACAACTCCGGCATCGGCCGGCGGTTTACTGGGCGAGTCCTCAGGCGGCATCAACTAGCCGTTCCACGATTCCAACTCCGTAAAAACATCCATAGGCCATCGCGCTGGACTTAATCGTTTTTCCGACGAAAACGATCGGCAAAAACTTGCGGACCGGGTAAGCAACGCTACCAGCCAACAGGCCAAGGATATCGAAGAGTGGATTCGGGATTACAGCCCCGATGAAAATTGCGATCCCGCCCCATCGGCTCATCGATAGCCTGAGGCGTGGATAGTAACGGTTGCGCCTGAGCAGTCTCCGTCCGCTCGCCCCGGCGATGTAACCGCTCATCTCCCCCAGCGCCTCGGCGGACCCCGCGACGACCCCGATCACGAGCGGATTGAACCCGACGCCTGTAGAAGCCGCCACACACACAGCCGCCAGGCCCGGGACCGGCACGATGATCGACGAGGCGGCCACGAAACTGATGATCCAGACACCGGCGAGTCCGGCGACGCCGAGGTCAAAATTGTCCGTCTGCCAGAGAAAAAGGCCGATCGAGATGATCGCGGCCACGGCGGACAGCATCGCCGCCGGGCCGATCACATCGCGGACACGTGCGTACCAGTCCGAAACGAGCCACGCGTGATAAACACGAACATCCCTGGAGTCAGCTCCCGGTGGATGTGTCGCCATTACCCGGGGCTCCGGGCTGCATCAGCATGCCGGTCGCGCGCGAGAACGGGGGGAAGCCTGGTCCTGTTGTTGTGAAGAGATCGCCCGGGCACGAGGCCAACCAACCGATTCAGATTTGCACGCTCATGTCATTGAACGCGCACATCGGTTTTGAATCCCACGGTGAAAACACCTCAACCGGCGCGGGTACCGCCCAACCGGGATTGGAGCATCGGCCAATCAGGCAGAACCGGCGCGGGATACGACGACATAAAAAGTGGCCGCCGCCCATTGACGGACGCCGACCACTTACCGGGTCTGATTCGTTCCGGGGCTTTAGTCCCCGGCCGTCGCAGCCTCCGGTTCTTTCGCCGATTCATCATTGGTGGGCCCGGCGTCGGTTACCTCGTCTTCATCCGAACCCGGCCGATCAACCGCTGTGAACTCCAGGCCGTCATCGCCCAGGCTCGCGTGAACGCGATCACCTTCGCCAAACTCCCCGCCAAGGATCCGTTTGGACAGCGGGTTTTCGACGAAACGCTGGATGGCGCGTCGCAACGGACGGGCCCCGTATTCCGGATCAGCGCCCTCCCGCGCCAGCCACGCCAACGCTTTATCGTCCAATTCGAGCGTGACGCCCATTTCGCCGAGCCTATCGTTCACGTCCCTGGCGATCAACCGCACCACTTCGCCGAGTTGCTCCTCCGTCAGCGGGTCGAAGACGATGATGTCGTCGATCCTGTTGAGGAACTCGGGGCGGAATGCGCGCTTCAACGCCTCCTCGATGTCGGCCCGCATGCGCTCCTGTTCGGGCACGCTATCCGGCCTCGTGGCGAAACCGATTGCGTCCCGCGCCACCGCGCCCGTTCCCAGGTTGCTCGTCATGATGATGACCGTGTTTCGGAAATCCACCGTCCGGCCGTTTCCGTCCGTGAGCCGTCCATCCTCCAGCACCTGGAGCAGAGAGTTGAACACGTCCGCGTGCGCCTTCTCGATCTCGTCGAAAAGCACCACCCGGAACGGCCTGCGCCGTACCGCCTCCGTCAATTGCCCACCTTCTCCGTAACCGACGTATCCGGGAGGCGCGCCGATCAGGCGTGAGACGGTGTGCTTTTCCTGGTACTCGGACATGTCTATCCGAACCATGTTGTTCTCGTCGTCAAACATGAATTCCGCAAGCGCCCTCGCCAGCTCCGTCTTCCCCACGCCGGTCGGGCCCAGGAATATGAAACTGCCGATGGGCCGTTTCGGATCCGCGAGGCCCGAGCGCGCACGCCTGATGGCGTCCGCAAGCGCGGCGATAGCGGCGTCCTGCCCGATCACACGCTCGTGTATCCGCTCCTCCATGTGCAAAAGCCGGTCCGCCTCGCCCTCGACAAGCCTCTCAACATGGATCCCGGTCCGCTCCGCTATGAGCGTGGCAATGAGTTCGGAAGTGACCACCATGTCGTGCGGGTGTTCGCTCTCCCACCGGGAAAGCCGGGTCTCGTGGCTGTCCTGGAGGGTCTCACGTTCCGCCTTTTTTGCGTCCGCTGTCTGGTAATCGCGCTCGTCCGATGCGGCCCGCTCTTCCTCGCGAAGACGGCGGATCACATCCTGTTCATCACGCAGATCATCGGGCATCCGGTCTGATTCGATCCGTAACTTGGCGGACGCCTCATCTATGAGGTCGACGGCCTTGTCCGGCAGGAACCGATCCGACACATACCGCCGCGCCAGTTGGACTGAGGAGTCCAGCGCCTCATCCGTGATACGCACGTGGTGGTGCTCTTCGTATCGCGGCCGAAGTGATCTCAGCATCTCGATCGCCACATCGGTCTCCGGCTCCTCCACGAGCACCGGCGAGAATCGCCGCTCCAACGCTTTGTCGGACTCGATGTACTTCCGGTACTCGTCGGGCGTCGTGGCGCCCACCGTTTGCAGTTCGCCGCGTGCGAGCGCGGGCTTCATCAGGTTAGAGGCGTCGATGGCGCCATCAGCGCCGCCGGCCCCGACCACCATGTGAATCTCGTCGATGAATAGGATCGCCTCGCCCTCGGACTGCCGGACCTCGTCCATCACGGCCTTCAGGCGCTCCTCGAACTCTCCCCGGAACTTGGACCCGGCGATCAACGACCCCATGTCCAGCGCCACAAGGCGACGGTTCTTTAGCGACTCGGGGACGTCGCCGCTCACTATCAGATTTGCCAGCCCCTCCGCGATGGCCGTCTTCCCGACGCCCGCGTCACCGATCAAGACAGGGTTGTTCTTGGTCCGCCGGGTCAGCGTTTGCATCACCCGCCGGATCTCCGTCTCCCGCCCGACGACGGGGTCAAGCCGCCCATCACGAGCCAGTTGCGTGAGATCGGTGCCGTACTGATCGAGCGCCTGGTAGCGCTGCTCGGCGCTCTCAGACATGACGCGGTTACGGCCCCGGATTTCCTGCAGCGCCTGGTAGACCTTCTCCTTGGTGAGATTGACCTCTTCAAAAATGCGCGCGCTATCACCGGACGTCTCCTCCGCAACAGCCAGGAGCAGGTGTTCCGCGCTGATGAACTTGTCCCTGAGCCGTTCGGCTTCTGCACGTGCGTTGTCGAGGGCCTGCTGAAGTCGCGGTGTGGCGTAGATCGTCTGCGCCACTACGCCGAGGCGAGGGCTTTGACGAAGCGCCGTCTCCACCCGATCCGCCAGCAGATCGGGGTCAACGTGCGCCTGTGCCAGAATACGAGACGGCAGGCCTTGAGGAAGACGCAGCAGGGCCAGGAGGACGTGCTCAACGTCCCATTGCGAGTGGCGATATTCACGCAACAGGTTTTGCGAGGACGCGATCGCCTCTCTCGCCTGTTCGGTGAAATCAGATTCTTTGAAAACCATTTTCGGGAGCCTCTTTTCTTGCCTGCGCAACCGTTCCCGGCGGCTTACGCTTCGGCGTTTCGTTCGTCCGGTCCAGATTCAATCCCGGGGGCCAACCCGGGGTTCAGTTCCGGTCCGGTTCGGGGAGCGAGCGCCTGGCCGAAGCGGCCCTCTGGCGAACAAGCTCCATCGTCAATTCGTTTACGCGCGCTTCGAGTTCGGTCACTCGATCCGATAGCTTCGTCATGACCTCAACACCGGCAAGGTTCAAACCCAGGTCATCTATCCAGGTCTTGATCTGTAGAAGTCGGACGATATCCGCGCCCGAGTACAACCGAATGTTGCTGTCGGTTCGATGCGGCTCGATCAGTCCCGCCCGCTCATAGGTCCGGATGGTCTGCGGGTGCAGGTGGACGTGACGGGCCACGATGGAGATGGTGAAGACCGGTTCAAATTCCGTGAAATTCATGCGTCACCGCCTGATTTTTGAGACGCTCTGTCATCGCCGCCGTCCACGGGATCGGTCCGAGGGTCATCGGTCTTCCCGCCCGGCCCATCTGAATCGCGGTCCCGGAGATCTCGCAGATGCTCCAGCAGAGACCTCTCCTCTTCCGAGGATTCTCCGGGCACCGAGATCACCATTCGCGCAAGGAGATCACCAACCCCGGCGGCCCCGCGCCCGTGCCTGGGCATGCCCTTTCCAGTCACCCGAAAGCTGCGCCCCTCGACAGTTCCGGCCGGTATCTTCAGGGCGACCTTGCCCGTCATGGTCGGGACTTCAACCTCTCCGCCGAGCAGGGCATCGAGATAGGACACCGTGACCTCCGTCGAGAGGTCATCGTCCTTGCGCGTGAATACCCGGTGACGACGGACATCGACCTCTATGGTCAGGTCCGTCGTTTCATCCGGCCGCACCCGAATCCGGTCGCCCGCCGCGGTCCCTTTCGGTATCGTCACCTCGAGCGTCCGCGGCATAGAACTCGTCCCTGACCCGCCGCAATAAGAGCAAAGCACCGTTCCGTCGACGCCAGTGCCGCCGCACTCTCTGCAGGTAGAAGATCCCTGGATGGTGATCGCCCGTTTTGAGCCCGCGTACGCCTCCTCGAGCGTGACCTGCACGTTTGTTCGAAGCGATTGCCGCTGGGACCGTCCGAAGGCGTTGCCGAAGCCTGAACCACCGAACAGGTCGTTCAGGTCGATTCCGCCGAATCCCGGATGCCCCCCGCGCGACCTACGAAATCCGCCCGGGCCGCCGTGGGCGCGCATCTGTTCGGCGTGCTTCCAGTTGTCCCCGAACTGGTCGTAGTCGCGACGCGTCTTCGGGTCCGAGAGAACCTGGTACGCCTCGTTTACCCGTTTGAAACGCGCCTCGGCGTCCGCGTCGCTCGTGTTCACGTCCGGGTGATAACGGCGCGCCAGACGCCTGTAAGCGGCTTTGACGTCCTTGTCGGCGGCGTTTCTCGGGACGCCGAGTTCTGTGTAGAAGTCCTGTGCCATGGCAAACCTTGCCCGGATTTTACAATCATCACGTTCAACGGTCAATAGATTTGAGTGCTTAAGACTCATGTATTTGATATATACCCGCTCATGGTTCTATACTGTTTGACTATGATAGGCGGTCGAAAAACACAACGGACTCGCCTCCAACGGCTAGAAATG
>JASLLE010000083.1 GCA_030747175.1 Dehalococcoidia bacterium
GTATCTTTGGTCTTTTGCGGCAGTCCGTCCACCGTCGCCGTCTCGATGTAACCGGGCGCGATGGCGTTCACGGTGATGTTCCGGGACGCGAGTTCCTTTGCCAGCGAGTAGGTCAGCGAGTGGATGGCGCCCTTGGAGGCGGAGTAGTTGGCCTGGCCTATGTTGCCGCTGATCCCGACGACAGAGGAGATGTTGATGATCCGTCCCCAGCGCGCCCGCACCATCCCGGGAACGGCGCGATGGCAGCAGTAGTATGTGCCGTTGAGGTTGGTCTGAATCACGCGATCCCAGGCGGCGTCTTTCATCCGGAGTATCAGGGCGTCGTCGATGATTCCTGCATTGTTCACGAGGATCTGGACCGGGCCAAATGCCTCTTCCGTGGCGGTGAACATGGCGTCCACCTGTTCACGCTCGGCGACACTGCCCTGGACGGCGATCGCTTCTCCACCGGCGGACTTTATGGCCTGCACGACCTCTTCGGCATCTTCCGGATGCGTGTTGTAGTTGACGGCGACGCGATGTCCCATCGCAGCCAGGCGGAGGGCGATAGCCCGTCCGATTCCTCGCGATGCCCCGGTTATGAGCGTACTGCGTGACTCTTCGGTCAACGGGTGTCCTGTTCTGATGCTATGTGCCGACCGCTTCGCGAAGTCGATCCAACTCCGCCTCGGCCTGCTCTACATAGTTTAAAGCTACCGACCGGCGTGCCGTCTGGATAGCGCGACGGACGGCCGGCGCCATCGCCTTCCCGTGGCCGACCACCGCAACGCCTTTCACGCCGAAAAGCGGGCCGCCACCGTGGGCCTCGGGAAGATTAGTCGTTTCATAGATGCGCTGGCTGATCTCTTCGATATCGATCTCGGGCACCCGGCCCGCCATGAGTTCACGAATATCGGCGGACAGTGTCTCGCCGATTCCTTCCGTCAGTTTCATTACGACGTTTCCGACAAAACCGTCGCAAACGATAACCTCGGCGCGACCGTGTGGGATATCGTTGGCTTCCAGGTTACCGATGAAGTTGAGGCCGCTGTTCTCAAGTAGTGCGGTCGCTTCCTTCACCTGGGAGTTTCCCTTGCCGGCTTCGGCCCCGACGCTCAGCAGGGCAACCCGTGGATTTTCGGCGCCGAAAACGACCTGCGAGAACACCGCTCCCAGCGCCGCATAATCGGCCAGTTGCTGGGGTTTGCAGTCCAGGTTGGTGCCGATGTCCATAACGATTGTGCCGGGAGCGAGCCCGTATAACGGGCCCCCGAGCGCGGCGCGCTCGATGCCATTGAAGGTGCCGAAAACCACGGTCGCTGCGGCGATCGTCGCGCCCGTCGATCCCATACTCACGAGCGCTTTCGCCCGGCCATGTCGTACCGTGCTGGCGGCGCGAAATATCGAGGCGTTTCGTTTTGTCATGTAGGCCGTGGCCGGGGCTTCACCTTCTTCCACAACGCCTTCCGACGGCTCCGTCGAGATGGGCAGATCAGCCACGTCGTGTTTGGCCAGTTCGGCCGCGACGGGTTCAGGATCGCCGACCAGGATGATCGACACTCCGCCCTCGCGTGCCGCCTGCACGGCTCCCAGGACGATCTCCGCCGGGGCGTGGTCGCCTCCCATCGCGTCTATCGCGATCGGGATCAGTTCTCTCTTCTCTTCTTCTGTCAAACAATGTTCCCTGAAATGTTCCGGAATACCCGGATTTTGCGGAAACTTTTGAACGCTCCGGCCGGCTCGTGCGGCCGTTAGTCGACCGGGACGAAGGCCTGCCCGGTGATCACATCTTCGCCGTCGTCTTTCTTGACGACAATGGCGATCTCCGCCGTCCGAGCATCGTCCTTCTCGGTCACTTTCGTGACCTCGCCGGACACGTGCACGCTCTCCCCCGGGAAGACCGGTGCACGAAAGCGTACTTTAAGCCGCCCCCCGGACGCCCAGTTATCCGGATACGCGGAAGTGAGCATTTCGGACACGATCGCAAGCGTAAGCATACCGTGGGCTATTCGGCGGCCGAACGGCGTTTTTGCCGCGAACTCGGCGTCCAGGTGAATGGGATTATGGTCGCCCGCGGCGGCCGCGTACGCCTCGACCTGGGACTGGGTGATGGTCCGGTCGATCGGCTCCAACTGGTCGCCGGTTGTGCTCGGGACCGCCGTCACGAGGCGTTCACCACGATCAAGCTGCTCGCCGCGGCGACCCCCTCGCCGGAACCGTCGACGAAGGACATCTCGACCATGGCGAAACGACTCCCCCGGCGCTCGGCATTTGACTTCAGCGTGGCCCGTATCTCGAGGGGTTCCCCCGGGGTTACCGGGCGGCTGAAAGAAGCCTCCTGCGATGCATGAACCACCTCGACGGTGCCGTCCGCCAGTCCCAGGTGCTTGATGAAGCGAGACAGCCCGGCGGCGATCACCGCCATGGACGGAACGCGCCCCGGCGGGCGTGCCGAGGCGTCGCCGACCGCTTCTGCGTACGCCGTGGCCTCGGCTTCGCTGATGACCAGGGACTCGGGCGGAAACTTATGTCCGGGGGCCAGGTCTTGTAGTGCCATGTGCTCCTGTGGGCGGTTAGCCAGGGTTGTGAATTGACGTTGGCGGGAATTCTAAAAATGCCCCCGTCGCCCCGCAACGAACCATCACGGGTTAACCCTCGGCAGTCCCGCGTGTTCCCTGCATATCCTTCGCCTCGGCGATGAGGCGGGACGCGAGCTGGAACGAAAATTCGTTGCGGTAATCGAGGTCAGACAGGGCCAGGATCCTGTACATCACGCCGCTGGAAACGCGTGCATCGACGCTCGCCCCCAACTTCGGTACTCGGACACGCAGCGCCTCGGCGATGGCCGCCGCCGCCGCAAGGCCGCTGCGGTTGACGAATACCCGTGTCATTACCCGCCCGTCGTAGTAGACCGATAGCCCGGATTTCGTCTGGGTCAGCGTGACGCGCATGTGTGCGCGTGGTTGCTCAAGTACTTCGTAGGCGTGTTCCAGTGCTTTTGAGCGTGAGATGGCCATAGGGCATGAGTCGTTCCGGTGAACCGTGCGTGGGGCGTCGGGGAGTCGTCGAAGGTGTTCGGGGTCCGGAAATTGGACCGGAAGTATAATCCGGGGGACTTCGTTTTGGGCTCAAACCAGATTGGGGATGACAGTGGACCTTACCGGGCAGGTGGCGATCGTGACGGGTGGAGCGACCGGCATCGGACGCGCCATCGGGATCAAGATGGCAGAGGTCGGTGCGGACATCGTTGTTTCGGACATCAACGCCGATGCCTGTCAGCAGACGGCGAGCGAGATCGCCGGTTTCGGCGTGCGCTCCGCCGGGATACCTGCGGACGTCACAGATCCGGAAGCCGTAAACCGAATGGTGTCGGAATCGGTGAGCCGGTTCGGCAAGATCGATGTCCTCGTCAACAACGCCGGGGTGGCCGGCGCGCCCGGATGGTATGACCATCCCGTCTCTCGTGAAGAAGACTGGAGCTTCACCTTCGGCGTCAACGTGAAGGGCATGACGATCGTGACCGAAGCCGTGCTTCCGCACATGAAGTCTGCGGGGGCCGGGAAGATAGTCAACCTGGCGTCGATCGCTGGCCGACAGGGCCGTCCTTCGCTTCCGCACTACTCCGCCACGAAGGCGGCCGTAATCAACTACACGCAGTCGCTCGCTAACGAACTGGGGCGGGACAATATCAACGTAAACGCCGTCTGCCCGGGCCTCCTGTGGACGCCGATGTGGGAGCAGGTGGGCGCTCGATATGCGATCAACAACCCGGATTACGAGGGCATGACCGCTCGCCAGGTATTTGACCGCATGGTGGGGGAGATCATGCCACTGGGCAGGGAGCAGACTCCGGAAGACATCGGGGACGCCATCGTCTTCCTCGTCTCCGAGGACGCTCAGAACATCACAGGCCAGTCGCTAAACGTCGATGGCGGGGCATTTCTCAATTGATCGTTTCTTTGATGTCCCTTTCAGACGCGTTTCCGGTCATCAGAACCGGGAGGAAATAAGTGCCAGAGCTAGATGACCGGATCGCGGTCGTTACAGGGTCCGGGAGCGGTATCGGCCGCGGCATTGCGCTGGTGCTGGCGCAGCGCGGCGCTGACATCGTCGTCGCAGACATCGATGCCGACGCGGCCGAGGCCGTCGCCGGCGAGGTACGGTCGCTCGGTAAGAACGCCGTCTCCATCCCGGCCGATGTCACCGACCGGGAGTCGACCGCCGCCCTTGCCTCGGTTGCGATAAAGGAAATGGGCCACATCGACATCCTCGTCAACAATGCCGGCGTCGGTGGAGCGCCCGGCTGGTGGCAGCGCGACAGCCCGACTCCTGAGGATTGGGAGGCGACTTACGATGTCAACGTGATCGGCATCGTGAACGCCACGTCCAGTTTCGAGGGCCACCTCACGGAGCGCCGGTCCGGACGGATCATCAATATCGCCTCGGGAGCCGGGCGTCGCGGCGCCGGCGGGTTCGCCCATTACTCGGCCTCAAAGGCGGCCGCGATAAACGTCAGCCAGGGGTTTGCGCTTCAGCTTGCGCCCTTCGACATCAACGTGAACTGCATCTGTCCCGGGCTGTTGTGGACGCCGCTGTGGGAGAAGATCGCCGAGCGTGACCGGATAAAGTCCGGCGAGACGGTGCTAACCGGGCGACAGGTGTTTGACGAGCGGCTGGAGCGCTCAACACCCCTGGGCCGGGAGCAGACGCCCGAGGACGTCGGAAGACTCACCGCGTTTCTCGCATCTGATCGGTCGAAGAACATCACCGGCCAGAGCATCAACCTGAACGGCGGGTCCTACATGAATTGAACCCATTGGGTTCGTTAGCTGGGGGCTTTACGGCAGCGTCGCCGTTGGACTCGCGTCCAGTATCGCTCGCAGCTCCAACCCGATTCTGTCGCGCGTCATCGGCCCGGCATATTTCTTAACGACGCGACCTTCACGGTCGACGAAGAACTTCTCCGGCAGCCCGACGACTCCCCAGTCGACTGCGACGCCCCCACGGGAATCGATCACGATCGGGTACTCAAGCTCGAAGGCGTCTCTGAACTTGCGCGTCTCGCTGTCCACATCCCAGATGGCGATGCCCACGAATTCGACGCCCTGGTCCCGGAAATCATCGTACGCAGCTTTGAGCGCAGGGCTTTCCTGGCGGCACGGCGGGCACCAGGAAGACCAGAAATCGACGAGCACGATCTTCCCGCGCATGTCTGACAGGCGCACCATCTCGTCGCCGTCTATGGATTGAAGCTCAAAATCAGCGCCAGGCTGTGCCGAGACTCTTTGCTCGCCCAGCGTCTGATTCACGGCGAGTCCGCCGGGATTGCCGTCGTTCTGGATGACCGCCCAGATCAGCAGCGCTGCGATCAGCGTGACGGGCAGGGTGACGGCAAAGCCGATGATCTTACGTTGTGTCATGCAGGTGATCAGAGCTGGTGGGAGGACCGGTCTTTGATTTTACGTCCTCGGTTACGCCCCGAACGCGGGGCGGGTTTCTTTGCTCCAGTGCGGGACCGAGAATCCTCCGTCACATTCAACCCCGAGGCGTGCCGCCCTCCGTGGTCGCCTCATCGTCTTCTTCTTCCGGTGGAGTGTCGTCTTCCATACCGGCGAGCGCGCGCGAGGTTAAAGCGTCACGGCTGGCCTGGTGCTGATCGGCGTCGATCTCGCCCGCTTCAAGCCGTTCGTCGAGTTCGACAATCTGTTGGAGAATCTCCATCCGCTCGTCCGGGGACACCGCCATAGCCAGGTTGCGACGGCGGCTCGAAAGGAGCACGTACACAACCAGGCCGGCCATCGCGGCAGCGATCAAGAAGGGGAAACCGAAGACGACAACGTTGCCGCCGGGGATCGCCTCATTAATGCGTATGAACAGGCCCGGCTGCGGCAGATCCTCGATCGCGAACGACATCTTGAAGCCCGGTTCGTATCCCGACCCTGAGAACTCCTTGTATACCGTCTCGCCGAGTTCGGTGGTCTGCGCGGGTTCAAGTTCATCTGCCACTACGGTGCCGAGCTCCGGCGGAATCAGCACGCGGACTTCGTCAGCTCCATAGGCCAGGGTTCGTGTGAAATCGAACGAGCTGCCCGAATAGTTGATGGCGTAGCTGTACAGGATTTCGTGCGTCCCGGGCGGAATCGGATTGGTCATCGCGAATCCGGTATCGATCTCGATCAACTGGCCCTGCGGCAAGACGCTGTCAACCGCTAGCTCTGTATAACCTTCTGGCAGACTGAACCTGAGCAAGTTCATGCCGGTGAAATTCGAGGCCGAGGGGTCTGGTATGAAGGTGTGATCACCGTCGTTTCGGAGCGTGACCAGGTCCAGAACGGCCATCAGGCGGTCGGATCCGACCACGGTCGGGACGATGGTTGCGTGTGCGCTGACGCGGATATCGTCCAGAGAATCGGTCGTCTCGTGGATGACGACGCCCAGGTTCTGTGGGGCTATCTCATCGGCGAGGAATATCTGGTCGGTGACCCCCTGGTATTCCCAGGCCAGACGGTACTGGATATCTTCATCCTTCATCAGATCGGTGAACTCAAAGAGTGGATCGTCAGGCCCGACCTTCACCAACTGTTGATCTACGAAATCACCGTCCCTGAGCCCGAGTAGAGCGATCTCGAACCCTTCCGGCACCTCTGCCCCATCAGTGCCGTTGCTCACGGCTCCGGCCACGCGATCCGGGGTGGGGCGTTGTGCGAGAGCGTTCCCGCTGCCCACGGCCATAAACAGAATGACGGCGGCCAGCAGCGCCGACATCGCCAGGACCGGGGCATTACGCCACCGAACTGTTATCAATTTGTCCCTCAACTCTGCTCTTTATTGCTCGTCCGACCCAGAACCCTGCCCGGTCCCCGAACCTCGCCGGGAACCGGCCCGCCTGAGCGCTGCGATCTCGTCCTCAAGCGATTCCCGGGTCAATGACACCGGAGCGTCTTGAGGTTCTTCTTCGTATCCGAGCTGGTCCAGTTGCCTGATCGTCTCAGCCGCACCGACCCTCAACTCAAGCAATTGCCGCCGGTAATCCTCTTCCGCGATCGTGTTCGCCGCATGATCGTCTTGTAACTGGCCTATCTGATCGTACAGAAAAGCCCTCAGGGCTGTCAGCCGTTCTACCTCGCTCGTCTGTCGAGCGGCCAGCGCCGCGCCGGAGCGGCGGAGGAACGGGATGGCGATTACCACCAGCGATACGAACGCCACGAGGGCGCCCAGGGTTATCGGCATGCCACTTTAATCCGGGTCAAGACTCACACACCTGCGGAACCGGCGGGTTGAGGCGCAGACGGGATTCGCCTGCGTGCTGGCACAGTGCGGCGTTCAAAAGCGGGCGCCGGCCAGAGAGCGATCAGGGTTCCGATTATGAAGATTGGGCCGGACACCCACAGCCACCACGCAGCCGGGTTGATGCTGATCCGCAGCACGACGCGACCGTCTTCCAGGAATTCGCTCGGGACGATATACAGGTCTTCCAGTCCGGGGTTCAGGTATCCCGGGAGTAGCGGGATGTCCACGAGCGGAACGTTATGGACCGCGGCGCGTACCGAGGCCATGTTGAACACGGGGTAGAAGGCGCGCCACGGCGCAAGTGTCGCTATTTGATCATCCCCCCTGTACACGTGGATATTCGCCCACTCGGACACCCGGTCTACGCGCTGTTCGTTGTCCGTGCCGACGTACTCGACGCGATATTCATCAAGGGTGAAGCTTTCCCCCGGAGCGAGTGGGACATCGGCTCTCTGCTGGAAGAAGTTCGTGCCGATCACGCCAATGCCCAGGGCGATGATGGCGATATGGACGATGTAACCGCCGTGCCGGGGCCGGTTCCCGTTCACCATGCGCCACCAGCCGCTGGCAAAGTTGTGGCCCGCCCTGCGTTGCGCCAATACGCCGCGATACCACTCTTCAAGGACTGCGGCCATGACCAGTGTTAGCGATCCGAACCCGATAACCGCCCAGGTTTCATGCACGCCGGAGATCCAGATCAGCGCCATGACCGCCACGCTGACGCCGATCGGGATACTGAGCCATCGTTGCACGCTGCTCATCGTTGTCCTGCGCCACGGCAGGAGCGGCCCGATACCCATCAGGATCACGATGGCGAGCAAGATCGGGCCGTTGATCTGGTTGTACCAGGGAGCGGATACGGTGACCGTCTCGTTGTTCGCGAACTCGGAGAACAGGGGGAAGAGCACCCCCCAGAACGTAACGAATGTCACCCCGAGGAACAGGAAGTTGTTCACCAGGAACCCGGCCTCGCGGGACAGGAATGATTCAAGAGGCCGGTCGCTTTTCAGGGCAGGGTAGCGCCACAGGAAGACAACGAACGCAAACGCCAGGCTGAACAGCATGAAGCCGAGGAACACGCTGCCTATCGTCGAGGCCCCAAAAGAATGGACCGATACCACGGGCCCGCCCCGGTTGATGAATAACCCAAACTGGGCCAGGACAAACATCATCCCGAGCAGGGCGACGTTCCACATCCGGAACATACCGCGGCGTTTCTGGACCATCACGGAGTGGATGAAGGCCGTTAGCACGAGCCAGGGCATTATCGCCACGTTCTCGATGGGGTCCCAGCTCCAGTAGCCGCCCCAGCCGAGGATGGTGTAGGCCCACCATGCGCCGATCAACAGGCCAGCGCTCAGCACCGCCCACACGACGATGCCGCTGACCCGGGCGGCATCAAGCCACTGGTCACGGGTCTGTCCGGCTATCAGCGCTCCGGAGACGAATGCGAACGGGATGGCGATCCCTACAAGCCCCGCCATCTGGAGCGGCGGATGGATGAACATGCCCGGATGCCTGAGCAGCGGGTTGACGCCCACGCCACGACCGTCATCGAATGGCGCAGGGGCGAAAGGGTCGGCCAGGGTCAACAGGACGGTGACGAAGAACACGGTGATCCCCATCAGGATGGCGATCACGTAGGGGCGAGATGGTTCGAGGCGCCTGGGCGACACGTAAATAGCGACCACAGACATCGCAGTGAAGATGGCAGTTATGTAGAGGAGTGACCCCTCGTTGCCGGCATACATCGCCACCCAGGTGAAGGCCTGGCTCTGCGCGCGATCGCTGTGGCCGCGGACGTATTCGATCGAGAAGTCATGGGTGACGAAGGCGTAAACCAGGGCGCCGACCGCGACCGCAAGCGCCAGTCCTGCCATGTATGAGCTGCGGCGCGCGCTCATCACGAGATCGCCGGAACCCAGCCTGGCGCCGGCTACGGAGCCGATTCCCGCATAGGCCGCCAGCGCAAGCGCGAGCAGCAGGCACATAGTGCCGAGGTTTGCCATCTAGTCTTCGGCGCTCCTCTCGGCGTTGTGACCGGGGTTATCCCCGGTGTCGTCATCGAGAGTTGCAATCCCGGGGCCGCCAAGCGACAGGTCGCGATCTACCTCGGCCAGGTAGTCGGAAAGATCGCCCTCCGTTACAGGCCCTCCGACGCCCGCGGCGACAGGATCGGCGTCGCCGCGCCGCATCCCCCGCATCACGAAAGCCAGCAGGATGATCCCGAGCGCGACGGCGGCGGGGGGGACGACCCAGGTCACGAGGTTGAATCCGCTCCGGGGGGGCGCCGCCAGGACGCTTGGGCCGTAACGGTCGACGAAGAAATCTTTGATCTGGTCTTCATCCTGTCCTTCAAGCAACTTTTCCCGGAGGATGCGCTTCATGTCCTGGCTGATCTGGACAAAAGACTGGTCTAGGGTCTCTCCGGGACAGATCGGGCAGATGAGTTGCGTCTCGAGACCCTGCGCCCGTTTCTCGAGCTCACGGTCCTGCTCCGGACCGGTGGTGACCGTGAGCGGAGCAGGACCGTCCGGGGTAACGGTTCCATCGCCAACCTGGGCGTGCGCGACCGGCTGGCTGAACAGCGGAAGGCCGGCCACCAGCAGCAAAGCGGTTATCGAGATGGTGCGGAATATTACGGCGTAGCTCAAGTTGCCTGCCGCGCTCCGGCGCTGTGCTCCGATGGTCCGGGTGTTTTCGTGACGAGTCCCATGTTTCCATGGTATCGCCGGTAACACGCTCCCGGGACCAACATCCCGGTAACAACAATTCTCGAATCGGCCCCCGGGATCGAGTCCGACTTACTGTCCGAGTCCGGTCCCGGATTCGTCGAAGATGTAGCGAATGATGTCCCAGCGCTCCGCTTCCGAAAGGAGCGGGCCGAACTTCGGCATCAGGATGCCCCCGGTATCTACGATGCTGAACATTCCGGTTTCGCCGCGACTGTCTCGCAACTCTTGCAGGTCCGGGGGTGCGTTATAGGCCACCCCGTTGTGATCCGAGGCCCAGGCGGAGTTAGCCGAGATGATATGGGCGACGGCCGATCCGTCGCCGAGTCCACTCACGCCGTGGCACACGGAGCAGTTGACCCGGTACAGTTCAGCCCCGGCTTCAGCGTCGTAGGGATGCGCCTCGTTTGCGGGCAGCACCTCCAACACGTCCTGGGCGTTGCCCTCACCGTTGTACGCCACCGCCGACTCAACTCCCGGGAGACGCGGGATCTCCTGTGACCGGTACGCCTGGGAGTAGTGCATTTCCGTAAAGGTCTCGATCGGGTATGTGCCGCTTTCCTGCACACACGCAGCCGCCAGGATGGCGACCGATGCGAACGCGATCAGCAGCAGACGGCCCGCGCTGCGGGATCGGGTGTTATATGAGGTGATTGTCGTTCGAAGATTCAAGCCGTTTTGATCTCCAGGGCGCCGGCTGTCTGCAGCACGCCGCGTGCTTCTTCAATCCGGTCGTCCTCGCATTCAACGACGACACCGATGTACCCCTCGGTGATCCGTGTGTCGTACGCGCCGAGGTTCAGATTCGGCAGCCGTGATTCGAAGATGATGCCGACCACTGTCGCGACGACGGCGCCGAGCATCGTCAATTCGTAAGCGATGATCAGCATGGCGAACACAGCCAGGATCGGCTTGCCGCCGGTGATCACCGGGTAAGCGAGCTGCGTCCCTGCGGTGAATAGGATGGCGAGGGTGATGCCAACCATCGCCCCGAAGAACGGGAACCGGAAAAGCCTGTGCTGGGGGACGTGTTCGCCGAACGCTCCCTCCGGGTATGGCGTGCCGGTGAGCACGTCAAATGTCCCAAGCGCAAACCCGGCGGACCTGAGCCCATCCATGGCGTTGGCGCCTGCATCGGGGGAGTCGTACAGCCCTAGAACGCTGTTTGAAGCTGCCATCGTGCTTTACCTAATCCAATTCCCTGATTACGGCCGGTACGTTCACGCGTCCGATCTTGATATCGGTCGTGAACACCTGACTTTCTTTGGTCTCGAAGAGCGGGATCAACGGGAAGAACTTGGAGAACAACAGCATCAACATCAGTACCCACGCGAACGACCACAGCAGCAGGCCCCACTCCAGCGGACTGACCTGGTACGAATCCCACGTGAATACGAAAGGCTGTTTTCTTGAAAGTCCCGGGACGATGATCAGGAAACGCTCAAGCCACATCCCGATGTTCACCAGGATGGACGTCCAGAACATCAAGGCGATGTTGTTTCGGACGCGTTTGAAGAACCATAACGGCACCGGTATGGCGAAGGCCGTTAAGAAGAAAGTTATGAACAACAGGTTCCACGGCCACGTGAACATTTGCATTTCACGAAGCGCCCGCTCCGGCGCCTCGAGGCTGTAAACACCGAAAATCAGTTCGGCGAACGTGAAGCCCATCCAGCCAAGCGCGACCACGATGAGCAGCCTCGCAAGCGCATCGAAGTGTTCCGGCCGGATGTAGTTGTCCCAGCCCCAGAGCCAGCGCATGAGCGCCATCATCGTCACAACGGCCGATACACCGGAGTGAACGGCGCCGATGACGAAGTAGGGGGCGAAAATGGTCGAGTGCCAGCCTTCAACGGAAGGCGTTACCGCAAAGTCCCACGACACGATGCTGTGGACGGATACGAAAATCGGGAGCATCAACGCCGAGAGCAGGATCCCCGCCACCGTCTGGAGCCGCCACTGCCGCGGGTTGCCGCGCCAGCCCAGCGAGGTGACGGTGTAGAAGGAGTGCTTCCACCCGGTTGTCCGGTCACGCAACACTCCCAGGTCAGGCAGGAGCGCGACGTAAAGAAACAGCGTGCTGCCGGTGAGGTAGGTGCCGATGGCAAACGGGTCCCAGATCAAAGGTGATCGGGCGTTCGGGAATATGCCACGGGCGAAGTCGAACGGCGTAATCCAGTAGAAGATTCTCCACGGCCGCCCGGCGTGGATCAGGGGGAAGAACAGGGCGGTCAACAGCGAGAACACCGTGAGGAGTTCCGCGGCGCGGGTTACCGGCCGGCGCCATTCCGCCTGGGTTAGCCGGAGGATGGCCGAGATCATGATTCCGGCGTGGCTGATGCCAACCCAGAACACGAATGTCGTGATGAAAAGACCCCAGTAGACAGGCCTGTTCAGCCCGGTGACGCCGAGTCCCCGGTTGAACATGATGCCCATCAGGGTGAAGCCGAAAAGCACCACAACGAGCAGGCCGAGAACCGTCGGCAGCCACCACTTGGGCGTTGCCAGGTTCCCGCGCAGAAGCTCGCGGTTGATGGTTACTTCGTCGAGTATCCGTCGCTGTTGCATTAGTCGGGTTTACCCACCAGCAGTGCGTGGCCCCTCAGGAACCGTACGGGTTTTGATATCAAGCGTGACTGTTGAATCTCCCAGATGGAGATCACCGGGATCAGGCGGACCGCCAGGAGTATCCCGAGCAGGCCTGACGCCGGCAGGCCGATCATGATGAAAATGTCGAACACATCCGGCCATACGGTTTCCGGCATCTTCTCCAGAACGCCGGTCGTAGCGAGCTCCAGGTTGTCCGGAACCGCGCTCCAGGACGCCACATAGATCCTGATACGGTCCAGCGCCAGGCCAGTGAGGACGAGGACCGCAGCGATCGGCGGACCCCACACGCTATCCCTGACCTTGTTCCAGATCATCACCCACCACGGAGCGATGAACAGTAGCAGGAAGGTGCCCCAGAAAGCGTAGATGTAGGGACCGGAGACCAGCAATTTTATGGTCGCCAGATCCGGCACGGATCGCCCGTACCAGAACACGATGAAGCTGGAGTAGAAGAAATAGAACCACAGCAGGGTGGTCGCCAGGAGCAACTTTCCGAGCGACCACATCTGTTCATGGCCGACGTACCTGGCAACGCCGCCCCATCGACGGGCGGCCCAGATACCGAGGATCGTGAATGCGATCCCCGCCTGGAACGAGCCAAGTGTGTTGTAGAAGGGGAAGATCGCGTCCTTCCAACCGGGCACCAGGCTCAACGCGAGGTCGATGGGGAAAGTGAAGTTCGCATAAAGCAATAACGCGAAGTAGAAGGCGCCCATCACGCCGATCCGCATGTTCAACCATGTCCATTGCTGGGGCCGCCCGTGGAATCCACGGGCAAGTCGTTCGCCCCAGCGCTGTTTCCAGCCGTTGCCGTGATCGCGAATCGCAGCCAGGTCCGGCAGGGCCATGAGGTAAGCGAGGGCAAGGCCGGCCAGGGACAGGGTGAGCAGGATGAGGATGTTCCAGAAATGCGGGGCGTAATTCGGCGAGTCGAACCACACGGACCTGCGGCGCACGTCATCGCCAAGGACTTCGGAGAACTCTGTCAGCGCCGGAAGCTTGAACAGCAACGGGATCATCAGCAGGGCCGTCAGGGCGGTGCCGATGCTGGCCAGGGACGCGATGCGCGCCGCCGGCCGTGCCCAGTTGGCTTTCGCGATAGTTGGAGCGATCGCCACCATCGGCGCTCCGCCGAACATCGTCAGCATGAAGGCCAGGGTTGCGGCGTAGTAGCCCCACTCCTGCCTGCCACCATCGTCTATGAACCGGAACGCGATTCCGACCAGCCCCAGGACCCCTGCCGCAGCCAGTATCCACATGAACATCTTCAAGCCGCGGCTTGCTGCTGTTCTACCTTCACCCGCGAAGGTGGCGGTAGCTTCTATGTTGGACGGCCGGTTATCGGGAGCGTCCGTTATAAGGCTACTAGTGGCCACCGTTCGCTCCTCCGGTAGCGTCAACCTGTGCCAGGTAGAAGACGTTGGGCTCGGTATTCAGGTTGTCGAGGTGCGTGTACGCCCGCTTGTCGGAGATCATCCTGAACGCCCG
>JASLLE010000084.1 GCA_030747175.1 Dehalococcoidia bacterium
GTGTCGTATCTCCGCCAGCGTTCACGACCTTACCTGTTCTCGAACACCCTTCCCCCGCTTGTCGTTGTAGGAGCTTTGAAAGCGCTTGATCTGGTGGAACAGCAGCCCGAATTACGGGAGAAGTTGTGGGAAAACACCCGTTACTTCCGCCAGCGAATGACGGCGTTCGGATTCGAGCTGATTCCGGGGGACCACCCGATCGTTCCGGTCATGCTCCGGGATGAACTCAAGACGGTAGAGATGGCGGCGGCGATGAATCGCCGCGGGATTTTCGTAGTCGGCTTCAGCTATCCCGTGGTCCCGAGGGGCGAGGCCCGTATCCGGGTGCAGATGTCGGCCGCACACGACCGATCAGAACTGGACGAGGCGCTCGACTCCTTCCAGGACGTCGGCGCGGAACTGGGTGTGATTTGAGCTCGTCGGCTTCTAGTTTCGATCCCGCGCGGATCCCGGGCGCTATACCGGATGAACTTGCGGGGAAGGCCGCCATCGTCACGGGCGCGGGTAGCGGCATGGGACGATCTACAGCGCTACGACTTGCGGCCGCCGGGGCATCCGTGGCGGTCAACGATCTTGTAGCCGATGCCGCGGACAGGACGGCCACCGCGATTCGGGACGCTGGTGGCAATGCGATAACCGTTAGCGGCAATGTCACCAGTGCGTCCGATGTCTCCGAGCTGGCGGACCGAACCGTCTCAGAACTCGGCGGGCTACACATACTCATTAACGCCGCGGGCGTACTTCGTAGAACCGCCATCTTCGACATGGACGAAGAAGAGTGGGACTTCGTAATCGGCGTGAACCTGAAAGGCACTTTCCTGCCCTCCCGCGCCGTCCTCCCGGCAATGCGCGAAGCGGGTTGGGGCAGAATCGTCAACTTCTCGTCCACCGCCGGAAAGACCACCAGCACGCTCGGCAGTGCCGCCTACACTTCGTCCAAGCACGCCGTCCTGGGACTCACACGCCACCTCGCCATGGAAGAGGCCTCACACGGCATTACGGTCAACGCCGTGTGCCCGGGCTTGATCGACACCGAGATGGTGCAGGTAGAGGTCGATGAGGAGCGCAAAGCGGCATACGCCAACAGCTTCCCGATCTCCCGCCTGGGTGAACCATCAGAGGTAGCCGAACTCGTCGCCTTCCTGGCGTCCGACCGTGCCGCGTACATCACAGGCCAGGCGCTGGACATCAGCGGCGGGGACTTGATGGTGTAGCGCTGGATCCCTTCTCCCGACGGGAGAGGGCCGGGTTGAGGGAGGATAGATGGCGCATCACTGAATCGCGCGAATTGATCGTCGACGCCGTATGGGCAGATAGCGATCCGCCCGCGGGTGGACCGCTGCCCGCCCCTGCATAGCCAGGGGCGCGTGGTTATCCTCTAGTACACCGATGATGTGACTGTGTCCTTCTCGATGTTCCAGGCGAAGTTACCGCCGCCGGGCGAAGCGCCCTCGTCATGCACTGTGATCGATGCACTCCAGACATGCGTCCACGCGTCGGCCGGAGTGTCGCCCAGGTCAACCTTCAAGTGAAACAGGATGCTGATGTCATCGTTCGCAAGCAGGGTCTGCCAGTCAGCATTGTTCTCACTCTCAAACCGCTCAAAGGCCGCCGAGCTGTCCTCCACGACGGCGGTAACGTCGCCGGTCGTGTTGTGGGTGAATCCGCCGCTGCAATCGGTTACACCGAGACTGACGCTACAGTAGAGCTTTTCCTCGCCGGAATGGACGGTGACCGACCAGTCACGGCCATATCCGGCTCCGGGGCTTAGCTCATCACCGGCCGTGTCGCCTGATGACAGCATTCCCGCCTTCTCGGACACATGACCGACTATTTCATATATCCGTCCACCCGCTTCCGTGAACGCCAGTTCGCCTGCCTGAAGTCCCGTCAACCACGCCAGGGTTGAGAGATCCACAGGCCCCTCTGTGGCTGTCGGCTCGGGGACGGGAGTCGCCGTCGGCTCGGGTGTCGGGATCGCCGTCGGACCCGGCGTAGGCATCGCCGTAGCTGACGGAACAGGTGTTGGTGCGGCCGTAATAGAAGCCGGTACTGGAGTCGGAGTATCCACTGGCGCCGGAGACCTTTCCGGCGCCGGTTCCACGGAATCAGTGGAGTTCCCAGAGTCCATGCCGGTAGAGTCTGATCCCGTCGTGTCGCCGGTAGTGGTAACAGGAGCCGAGCCATTCAGCGCCGTGAGCCCTGCGGCCCGTTTGAACGACTGGCGGCCGCCGTTCTGCTCCGCCAATTCGTCCAGAGCGACGGTGGTAGCTTCGTAATCCTCATCGCTGAGCGCCTCAACGGTCATGAACTCCGCTCTCGCTTCAGCGACTTCAGTGGAGCGAATAATATCCTCTGCAGCCGCGGTGGCCGTCTGGTTTTCGTGACGCAATTCCTGGGCTGTGAGGCAGGCTTCATACTCCTGCTGGTCGCCGTCGTTCTCGCAATCCGGTTCCTTCACTTCGCACGCGATCAACACCGCGGCAGACAACACTGCGGCTGCGATAGCCATATATTTTTGATATCCGAACATCGTCATCCCGCTTTCGCCACGTTTCCGGGCCATTCCGCGTCCATGTTTCCCTACCCAATATTCGGTGGCGATACTGCTGGGGATAATCGGGCAGGCCCGAGCGCACATGAGTACCCGTACGCATCGGCGCGCTCGTAGCACTACGGGCCATGACCTCGGTCGGGATTAGAAGCCGGTCGCGGATTTCAGACTCTGTGACCCTCAACGCGTTGCGTGCGGATAGCACTCCGTCTAAGACCGTGCAAAATGTCGGAAGTATTCCGATAGCCCGACCGGGCGAACCATCATAAGTGACCGAGTGGGTCGTTCTCCGGGCAGGGAGGAGAACCAGTGCCGACGCCCTAGAACACCGACGATGTGATCTCGTCCGTATCAACGTTCCAGTGGAAGTTGCCGCTTCTGAGTGAGGCGCCTTCATCGTGGACGGTGATTGATGCGCTCCATATGCGTTCTATCGGATCACCCGGCGCAGCGTTTATCGCTCCGGTGAGATCAACGTGCAGGTCTAGCAGAATGCTGATGTTGTCGTAGGCCATTAGCGCCTGCCAGTCCGGGTCGTTCTCACTATCGAAGCGTGCGAATGCGGCCGGGCTGTCGGCATCGACGGTACCCACCTCGCCGTCGCCGTAGTGGAAACCGCCGTTGTTGCAGTTCGTCAAGCCCAGACCGATGGTGCAGAAGATCGCTTCGGTGTCGTTCTGAACGGTTACCGACCAGTCACGGGCGTACCCGGCCCCGGGGCTGAGTTCTGCGCCGGATATGTCACCGGATGACAGGACTCCTGCGCTGCGTGATCCGTGGCCGGCGGTTTCAAAGATCTCGCCATCCACTTCCAGCAGGGCCAATTCTGCGGCCTGATGGGCCGTCAACCAGGCCAGTGTTGAGAGGTCCAACGGAACCTCTGTTGCGGTCGGTACAGGCGCGGGCGTTGCTGTGGGCGCAGGGACCGGAGTCGGCGCTGCCGCCGGGACTACCGGCCCGGTTGTCGAAACCGGGGTGGGTACGGGTGTCTGGGTATCGGCCGGCGTAGGCAAAATCTCGGGCGCGGGATCGGCCGAGCCCGTCCCCGATGAATCTGTCGCAACCGTGGCAACCGGCGACGGGGATATTTCGGGCACAGGATTCTCCGCCGAACTGGTCGCCGTTACAGAATCCTTCGAGACCTGTCCCGTGATCGTCCTGGCCCGGTTGAGGGTCTGAGAACTGCCGGAACGCTTTAGCTGTTCGTCCAGAGCGACGTTCGTAGCAGCATAATCTGCCCTGGCGGTGGCGATACCGGCCTCTTCGGTCGCGGTCGCTGCCTTGCTGGCGACGCTGGTCGCTGTCTGATCTGCCTCGTAATCTTCAACCTGTTCAAGACACTCTTTGTACAGGCGCTGATTTTCGGCGTCGTCGTAATCGTTGTAGTGATCGCAATCCGATTTCTCGGTCGGGGAGCAGGCGATCAACGCGAAAGAAAACAATACGGCAGCCGAAAACGCTGCCAGTTTTCCATATCCGAACAAAGTCATCCCGTTCTTACGTTCTCCCCGATACTGCTCCCGCGGACCGCCCTACTTCTCTTCCTGCAGCTCGGCCACGATAGTCGCTGTAAAACGCTCACCGCCAGTATCCCCTTCCGTCACACTGGTAGCAGCCGTATTTGCACCATCGCTGACATCGGTGATGACCCGTGACAGTACCGGCAGACTGTCGGCGTCGCCCTGAAACGCCAGCGTTGCCAGAGGCCGGCCCATGCCCAATCCGAGTTCCGTCTTGGCTTTACGCACCGCAGCGATGGCGTCGCACGCCACGGCAAACGATTCCGTATTGTCCGGGGCCGGTATTCCAGTGAACTCCTCTGCCGACGGCCAGTCCGCCACATGGATGGACTGCACCCCCGTCTGTTCTGCGAACGTCCACGACCACACCTCGTCGGTTATCGTCGGGACAAACGGGGCGAAAAGCCGCATCGTGACGCTCAGGCCCGTGCGAAGCGTCGCGATCGCCGACGCCCTGCCCTGCGGATCGTCCTCGGCACGTGTCCGTTTCTTCACGAGTTCAAGATAGTTGTCCGTGAACGCGCTCCAGAAGAAGGTCTCCGTTTCTTCCAGCGCGCGCGAGTACTCGTACTCCTCAAACGCCGCTGTCGTACGTTCGACCAGCGATCTCAACTCGGCGATGAACGCACGGTCCAGTTCGTTGGTGATCTCGCCCTCAGGCCCTTCCTGGGACAACACGAACTTGCCGGCGTTGTAGATCTTTGTAACGAGGCGTTTGCCCACCCGGAACACCTGTTCATCGAACGCCGTGTCGGCGCCCAGGCGCGCGCTTCCGGCCCAGTACCGGACGGCGTCTGCGCCATACTCCTCGAGCATCCCCACGGGCGTCACTACGTTGCCCCGGCTTTTGCTCATCTTCTTGCGGTCCGGATCCAGGATCCAGCCGCTGAGCACGACGTTGTGCCACGGCACATCGTCGTGGTGAAGATGGGCTTTAGCGATCGTGTAGAACGCCCAGGTCCGGATGATATCGTGCGCCTGCGGTCGAACGTCCATCGGGAATAGCTCATCCATCTTGTCGCCGTCCTGGTCCCAGCGGGCGCCGATCTGGGGCGAGAGTGAGCTGGTGAACCACGTGTCGAACACGTCCGGCTCCCCGGCGAATCCGCCCGGCTGTCCGCGCTGCGACTCCTCAAAACCCGGCGCCGTGGACGACATCGGATCCATCGGAAGCAGGTCGCGCGTCGGGAGGATTGGATCGGAGTAATCAGGATTCCCCTGATCGTCCAGCCGATACCAGGCCGGGATCTGGACGCCGAAATATCGCTGGCGGCTGATCCCCCAGTCCAACCCCAGGGTGGCGGTCCAGTCCTCGTAACGCTTGCCCATATAGGCCGGATGCCAGGTGATCTGCCGACCGCGCTCGATCAGTTCGTCTTTCTTGTCCAGCAGACGAACAAACCACTGCCGATTGGTCAGGTACTCGAGAGGACTGTCGCCCTTTTCGTAGAACCGGACGGCGTGCTTTAGGGGACGCGGCTCGCCCTTGAGCGGCGCACCGCCATCCTCCAGCGCCGAGTTCGACGCTTCGCGTAGTTGCTCGACAACGATGCGCCGCGCTTGGTTGACCCGCTTCCCAACGATTTCGGCGTAATTGGCGTTGGCCAGGTCCGGATCGTTGCTCTCCCAGCCCTCGGCTCCGTATCGGTGTTCGACAATCAGTCCGTCGCGCCCAAGCACCTGCCGCAGCGGTAGCGACTCTTCACGCCACCACTGGACGTCTGTCTGGTCGCCAAACGTGCAGACCATCAAAACGCCGGTGCCTTTTTCGGGATCGGCAAGTTCGGTCGGGAAGATCGGAACCGGAACGCGATAGACCGGGGAGATCGCCTTTTTGCCAAACAGCGCCCTGTAGCGCTCATCGTCCGGGTGCGCGGCGATCCCGACGCACGCAGCAAGTAACTCCGGCCGTGTCGTGGAGATCACAAAGTTGCCGCCATCTTCTGTGCCGAACTCGATGTCGTGGAACGCACCGTCGCGCTCCCGGTCCTCGACCTCCGCCTGCGCGACCGCGGTTGCGAAATCGATGTCCCACATCGTCGGGGCTTCAACCTGGTAGATATGTCCCTTCTCGTAGAGATCCAGGAAGCTGAGCTGGGCGATGCCACGCGACCGATCGTCGATAGTGGCGTACTCCTCGTTCCAGTCCACCGATAGACCGAGCATCTTCCAGAGGTCTTTGAAAGCGACCTCGTCCTCCGCCGTGACGATATGACAGAGGTCGATAAAGTTGCGGCGGGAGATCACGGTCGGGCGCGGTAGATCCCTGGGCTTCGTATTCGGATCTACGCGTTCCACCTTCAGGTCTGGTTCGTAAGGCATGAACGGGTCAGAGCGAACGTTGAACACGTTCTGCACGCGCCGCTCCGTTGGGAGGCCGTTGTCGTCCCATCCCATCGGATAAAAGATGTTTCGGCCCCTCATCCGCTGGTAGCGAACGATCAGGTCCTGGTGCGTGTACGAGAACACGTGCCCGACGTGCAGAGAACCGCTGGCCGTCGGCGGAGGCGTGTCCACGATGAAGGTCTCTTCCCGTGGGCGCGCCGGGTCGTAGCTATGAATACCCCAGGCATCCCAGAGGGCGCGCCAGCGCGGCTCCGCCTCTTCCGGCTCGAAACGCCGGGGTAGCGCCGAGACATCGACGGGCTGCACCCATCTTCTTTCCGTTGTAGCCATTTTTCGTCCTGCTGTTGAACTTTTGCCGCGCCAGATCGGCAGGCAATAAAAAAACCCCGTCCTTCAAAGGACGGGGCATTTCGCCTCGCGGTACCACCTTCGTTGTCCCGGGCGGTTCACCGATCAGGACCACTCGATGCTGTTAACGGTAGCTGCCGTTCAGCCCTGAGCCGGGAATCCGGGTTCAGGCCAACCGCTCCGGGATGACTTCACGCGTGGCAATCGGCGCCGGGATCACACTATCCCCGGCTCTCTCGTGCCCGCCAGACGGTACTACTTCCCATCACTGCGTTTAGCGTTGTGAAGGTCTCGACGCTAGCACGAGGCGTCGTTCGCGGTCAATCTGCCGAAGCTGCGACCGGGGCTTCTTTCACGACCTCGGGTTCCAACCCGCATCGTGCCCTCAATCTTGCCCATTCGCGATCTACGTTGGCCTGGATATCCTCGATGACTCCCGGCTCCCGGTCTCGCATCAGGTGCCGGAAGCGACCCTGCGATGCGAGGTAGTCGGTTATCGGTTTCGACTTGTGACGCGGTCCGTTCAGCTTGTACTCGCCGTCGACAATCTCGTAGAGCGGCCACAACGCCGTCTCCACCGCCAGCCGCGAAACGGCCATCGTGTCTTCCGGCTCATAGCGCCAGCCGCGGTCACACGGTGCGAACACGTTCAGGAACGAAGGACCTTCGGCCGCTTCGGCCTTCCGGACCTTGGTCATCAGATCCTTCCAGTGGTGGACAGCCGCCTGTGCGACATAAGGGATGCCGTGGGCGGCGACGATTCCCGTCATGTCCTTGCGCCACTGGGGCTTCCCCGGGACGAGGTCGCCCGCAGGGGTGGTCGTGGTCCATGCGCCGAGCATCGTCGCGCCGCTGCGCTGGATGCCCGTGTTCATGTAGCCCTCGTTGTTGAGGCAGATGTACATGAACTTGTGACCGCGCTCAAGCGCCCCCGAGAGCCACTGGAATCCGATGTCGTACGTTGCGCCATCACCGCCGAACACGACGAAGGTCATCGGGCGGTCAGCCATGCGGCCCTTCCGGATGAGCGCCTTGTAGGCCGCTTCGATGCCGGATGCGCTTGTGGCTGCGTTCTCAAAAGCGCTGTGAATCAGCGGCACCTTCCACGCCGTATCCGGGAACCGGGTGCTCGAAACCTCGAGGCAGCCGGTTGCAAGGGCGACCACCGGTTCGTTCGCAAGCGCGAGCAGCACCTGCCGGACAATGACGGACTCAGAACACCCGGCACATAAACCGTGTCCGGACTCGAATCCATCATCCAGTAAGGTCAGATCACGTAATTTCAGAGTCATTAGGCCGGGACCTCCCCGTCTTCGCGCAAGCCCAGATACGTCGGATCTCCGGGCGTTTCGCCGGTTTCCAGAACTGTCCTCAGTTCGTCAAAAGCCTGGTTGAACTGGCCCAGGGTCACAACCCTGCCGCCGAGTCCGTAAACAAATCCTTTGGTTAATGGCCTGGCGGACTGGTCCCACAGTGCGGATTTGACGTCCGAGAGTAGCGGGTTATCCACGGAGCCGAACCCGATAGCACGATCCAGCACACCGATAACACGGGCGCCAGAGAGCGCCTCGGCGACCGCTTCGGTCGGGAAAGGCCGGAGAAGCCGGATACGAAGCGCTCCAGCCTTCAGCCCGGCGTCACGCGCTGCGTCCACCGCGGCGTGAACCTGGCCCTCAGCCGATCCCATCAAAACGAGAACGACCTCGGCGTCGTCCATCATGTACGGTTCGATGATCTTGTGACTCCGGCCCGAGATCTCGCCGAATCGCTTCAACGCTTCTTCGACAACGGGCTGAGATCTGTACAGCGCCGCTTCCTGCTGGCGCCTGTGTTCGAAGTAGTAGTCACGGAAGTCCAGCGCTCCGTACGTAGCGGTAGATCCCTCCGCCAGGAGCGATGTCTCGGGCTCATATTCGCCCACGAATTCCCGCACGACATCGTCCGGCAACACGTCTACACGCTCGACTGCGTGCGTGACCATGAAACCGTCGACCAGGTTGGCGCATGGCAGCATCACATCTGGATGCTCGGCGATAGTCTGCGCCACCAGGGCGAGGTCATAAGCCTCCTGCGGGCTGCTTCCAGACAGCATCACCCACCCGGTCTCGCGCATCGCCATCGCGTCGGAGTGGTCTCCCAGGATGTTGAGAGGCGCAGAAAGCGCCCTTGTGCACAGGTGCATCACGATCGGCAATCGCATACCGGACGCTACGCCCAGCATCTCAAACATGAGCGCCAGGCCCGGCCCGGCGGTCGCAGTAATGGCGCGTGCTCCGGCGGCGCTGGCGCCGACACAGGCGCTCAGCGCGGCGTGCTCGCTCTCCACGTTGATGTACTCGGTCCGGACGAGTCCGTCCGCACAATATTCAGCGAACTTCTCGATGATGAGTGTCTGTGGAGTTATCGGATACGCGGCCACCACTTCCGGTTCAATCTGCCGTAATGCGTAGGCGACGGCCTCGCCGCCATTTACGGCGATAGCCGTAGATGTGGCCGGTGCGGCCATGTCGCCACTTGCCGGGCGTTCCTGTGTGTCTACCAAGAGCTCTCCATATCCTCTGGAAATGACCGTGCCGACGCGCTCGGCGGGTTCAGTCACGTTCCTCCGGGACCATTTCGATGCATTTCACCGGGCACTCGGTTGCACAGATGCCGCATCCCTTGCAGTGATCCAGATCAACGGACTGAAGCGTTCCCTCTGCGGTCTTGAAACAACTGTCCGGACACATCACCCAGCAGATCATACAGTGCGTACAGGCGTCGAAATCAATAACCGGGAGCTTGGTCCGCCACGAGCCGGTCAGGTTACGTTCCGTGCTCCCCGGCAGAAGAACAGTTCCGCCGGCCGGCACATCCCGCCAGGACTCGGTTCCCGGTTGTGTCATCAAACTACTCCCTGACCTGTTGACCGGGCCGATTCGTATCCGCGGTTGAGCGCGGCAACGTTTCCGTCTACCACCCCCTCCGGGAAAATATCACTCAACTGCTTGCGCACCGCCTCTACCATCGTGTCCAGGGACACCATCGGAAAAACCTGGAGAAGCGCGCCCAGCATCGGAGTGTTGGGCAAGGGACGTCCGATCAGCTCCAACGCTATGGCGGTGGCGTCCACCGTGCAGATGACGATATCGTCCCGGACCAGGCGTTCCTGCTCGTCTTCGGGCGACCGGATCGAGTTGACGACGACGGCCGAACCGGGCGCCATACCCTCCAGGACATCCACATTTCCGATCAAAGAGGGGTCCAGCACCAGCACAAGACCGGGGTTATCAACCGGACCACGCATCGTCGGCGGCCTGTCGTCGATGCGGGTGTAGGCGGCCACCGGCGCGCCGGATCGCTCTGCGCCGAAGTCTGGCAGTGATTGCGGATAGTAACCGCCCTCAAGGGCGGCGGTCGCCAGCAATCGGCTGGCCGTGACCACTCCCTGCCCCCCGCGCCCGTGCCATCGAATTTCCGCGGGAAGCGTTACCGGTGTCGTCGTCACCAATACGTGGCTCTCCTTAACGTGAATCCGTGTGATCTGGTATCACATCACGTGCTAAACGGCTCGCCGTGTCGCGGCGAACCTCCCGGACCGATCCAGTAAGTTTCCGTTGCCCGCCGTGAGGAAGGCATGAAGACTTTCCGGTCTGGAAAATCACCCCGGAAAGTCAATACGGCGATGATATCCCTGACTCACGGCGGTCTCACGAACGTCGTTGAATCCTCACGATTCCCTCACGACCATCCCCGTAGCGTGCGTGCATATGGCGCCGGGATTGGCCGAGAGGTGGTCTCCGCGCATGAGGAGGTTTTCATGGGACGTCCGCGTTTCGTGACATTCGTGATCCCCGGAATCATTCCCGCGGCCCTTGCCGTGTTGGCCCTCCAGGCGGGCGGCCCGCCTGCGAGCTTGATCGCCATTATTGCGATCGCTTACGTCCTCATTCTTGGAGTCTACTTCTCTGAACGAATCGCCGCTCCGATCGCACTGGTAAGGGGCGCTGAGGCGATGGCGCGCAACGCCTGGGCGATAGGAATAAGCCTCACGCGACGGGTGCAGTACAGGGGGGATCGCAAGATCCTGAAGATCACCTCCAGGTCCGGCATATGCCCGCTCGGGTTGGATGCGGGAGCTACCTGGGAAATCAACGAATCAGGACGATTGAACAGGTCCGTATGCCGCCCGGCCGCACTGGCGATGGGGCTCGCGCTTGAAGGCGGAGATCCACGGGCGCAGCAGGCTTGTGTCTGCCCGCGGGGCCCGCAGAACGTGTCATTTTCGGTCCAGTAGGCGTGAAGCACGCGGCGGCTGATGGTTGTGGGAAACCTTCGCCCCGGCCGCTCTGGAGTGTCGGCGTGTAACTCCATGACCGGCCATAACTAAACGGGAGGACGACATGCGACTCGACAGTGAGTCAAAGACGACGGATTCGACAACTCGGGAGTTGTTCAAGGCAGGGCGCACCTGCGGAGAATGTCTTCTTATCGCATCAGATTGGCCGGGTTCACCCGGAAGTGATGTACTGCTTCGCTCTGTTAAGGGCCTTTCCGCAGGACGGGCCGGCGCGTGTTCGTTACTGGTAGCCGGTCTACTCGTGATAGCCGAACAGAACGAGTCCGAATCCGGAAACGACCTTCCTTACAACGACTTGCTGGAGACCTTCGTCCCGGATGGCGCCCCCGGGTCTCAACTAGCCCGTGGAAACTCGAAACTCAATGAGTTCAGGCGCCGTTTCGAGGACAGGGTCCGGCGGGATTACAACGGCCTCGCATGTGCCGAAATTTCAAGTGCAGATTGGGGAGCCGGTCTCCCCGTCACCAATCAGGCGCCCTTCCCGGACGAGAGATGCGTGGATCTGGCGGATTCCACGGTCTCAGACCTGAACGAGATCCTCTCGGCTGATTGAGCGGAACCGGGCACAACCGATCACGTTCTGACGGGCCGGCGGCGCACCCGCCGCGCGTATCGCGGTGGTGCCTCGTAAGTATGCAGATCGCCGAGGTCGATAAAAGGCCTGGCGAAGGTTTCGTCGCTGTTCTTTCGCGCCTGTGCCAATCGCATCCGCTCCAGCAGTTCCAACCCCTTGCGCGTATCGCTGGCGATGCGGGCCGGGTCGGCGTTCTTGAAACGGCGCTGGAACAGCCAGTACGTGAAATGATCGACATTGCCCAGGTTGCCGGCAGCGCGTTCCGGACCGCGGGATTGCCGGTTCACCCGGCCGCCCGTCTCTCCGCCGAACTCCGTGATCAACTCGTCACGGGTAGCGCCGTAGAGGATTTCGTACGCCACTTCCACTCCGACGTCGTCCGGCGCGAATCCGCGGGCATAGCGCCGTTTCCTGACCTCTTCTTCCACAGCAAGGAGTATCGCCTGCTCGACGGTCACACCGTAGAAATAGTTGAGGAATCCCGCGCCTTTAGCGAAACCGATCAAACGCCGGAACTCTTCCTCTTTCAGACCTGCAGGGAGGGTCCAGTCAAGCAACAATTCTTCCCGTTCCTCCTCCGGGATCGGGATGTCCGGCGCCCCGAGAATTCGTTCGGCAAGCGTCCGCCAGTCGAAAGCCTCGCCCGCGAGCAGGTAAACGAAGTTACGGCCATCGATCCGTTCAGACGCCAGCGGCCACAGGGCCATCGTCTCGATAAGCGCCAGTTGCCAGTCGCCATCCGGATCGGACGCAGCGACACGGAACTGCTCCAGGAGTTCTTCGGGATCCGTCGCCGCCGCCTCGGCGGTTATCGCTTCCCCGGCCTCGACCGGTTGCAGCTCCTCCGGCTCCAGTGGTCCGCCCGTGGATGGATTCGGGGTCATCCGAGAACCGCCTGTCCCGCGATGAAGGAGGCGCGTTCCGATTTCGGAGTGGCCAGGAATCGTTCGAAGTCGGCAATCGGAAGAGCGTTCAGCACATCCCGCTTTTCGGCCCATCCGCGTCGCGCTGTCCCTATGCCGTAACGCAACTGGTCCAGGTTCCCGGGCTCATGTGCGTCTGTGTTTATCAGGAAGCGCACGCCCAGCTCACGAGCCCGCCGGACATGGGAATCCTTCAGGTCCATCCGTTTTGGAGACGCATTAATCTCCATCGCCGTGCCGTTGGCGGCGGCGGCGCGAAAAACGGCATCAAAATCGGCCTCGATCGGCGGCCTCTCAAGTACGAAACGAGTCGTTAGATGACCGATGGCGGTCACGTATGGATTTTCGATCGCTTTGATTATTCGTGCGGTCATGACATCGGACGGCTGGGACATCCCTGAATGAACCGATGCAATCACGATATCCAGATCCGCCAGCACGTCATCGGTGTAATCCAGTGTCCCGTCGGCGCGAATGTCTACTTCGGAGCCTTTGAAAACCCGGATGCCGCCAACCGCATTCTGGGCGTCTGTGACCTCGAGGTTATGGGCGGCGAGGCGTTCCAGCGAGAGGCCATTTGCGATTCCCCGGCCAGATGAGTGATCGGTCATCGCCACGTATTCGAGGCCACGGGACGCGGCCTCACGCACCATTTGCTCCATCGAGACCCGTCCGTCAGACCAGTCGCTGTGCACGTGGAGATCGCCACGGATGTCCCCGAGATCAACCAGATCGGGGAGGACACCCGCTTCCGCCGCGGCGATTTCCCCCAGGTCTTCACGCAACTCGGGTGGAATGTGGGGCAGACCCAGCGCCTCATACACACCGGTCTCGGTATCGAATGTAGTTAACTCACCGCTCTCCAGGTCGGTCAGCCCGTACTCGTTGAGTGACAACCCTGCTCTTCGGGCGCGTTCGCGCAGCCTGATGCCATGTTGCTTGCTGCCGGAGAAATAAAGCAGTAGCGCGCCGAAATGACGCTCGTCAGACACCCGAAGATCGATCTGGGCGCCTCCGGACACGATCACGCTTGCCTTGGTGCCGCCCTGCCCCAGTACATCCACGACCATGGGCAGCGAGGCAAAGGCGGCCGTCACGGTTTCCGGGTCGTCCGCAACCCCAAGCAGGTCGATGTCGCCCGCCGTGTCGCGCCAGCGCCGGATACTTCCCGCGACAGTGAGCCTGCGCACCCCGGAATTGGTCTCATGGAGAGCGGCAATCGTCTGCTCTGCGATCGGCAGTGCCATCCCGATCGCCATTCGATCCGCCTGGCTCAGTCGCGCCTCCAGGTGCCTGAGAATGTTCTGGGCTTTCTTTTCGCCGACCCGCGGGAGGCCGGCGAAGGAACCGTCTCGTATCGCCGTCTCAAGGTCCGCGATCGATTGGATACCCAGGTCCTCAGCGGCACGCATCGCCGTTTTGGGCCCAACTTCGGGGACAGTCATAATCTCGAGCAATCCGGGGGCGAACTCTTC